>CALXZB010000009.1 GCA_944393125.1 uncultured Clostridia bacterium
AAGCGGTTATAGAAACCTCAAAAACAGCAAAAGAAAAATTTAGAAATGTAGTTGAACTTACAATGGAAATGGATAAAGTTATAATGGATTTACCAGTAAAACCAGAAAATGCAAAGAAAGTATTAGATGTATTGTATGATGAACCAATTGTTTCAAGAAAGAAAATAATTGAAAAAACAGGAATAAAATTTACAACACTAGTAGGAGTAATAAATGCATTTCAAGAAAAACAAATATTGATAGAAACAACTGGATATAGTAGAAATCAAGTTTTTGCATTTCAAAAATATATAGATTTATTTTTGAAATAGAAATTTAAAAGATAGAATCTATATTACGAAAAAATCGAAAAATTCGTAATATAGATTTTTATATTACGAAAAAATCGAAAAATTCGTAATATAGATTTTTATATTGCGAAAAAATTAAAAAATCTGTTTCATAAATCCAAATACAAGCAATATTTTTTCAGAGAGATGAAAACGGAAAACTTTGTAAAGTTCTGCGAAATAGATTGAGAATTCGTCTAGAATGTGATATAAAATAGTTAATTAATTTTAAATAAAAGTTTGAAGTTAACAAATGGAGGAGTAAAAATGAATTTAAGAGAACAAATAGAAAATTATAAACCATATAATGAACAAGAAGAAAAAGACAAGCAAACAATGTTAAAATATATAGATACATTTGATGATGTGCTTACAAGAAATAATGAATTTGGGCATTTTACAGCATCATCATGGGTAGTAAATAAAGAAAGAACGAAAGTATTAATGATATATCATAATATATATAAATCATGGGCATGGACAGGAGGACATGCTGATGGAGAATCAGATTTGTTAGGTACAGCTATTCGTGAATTAAAAGAAGAAACAGGAGTAAAAAATGTAAAAGTACTTAAAGACAAAATATTTTCATTAGAAATAATTTGTGTGAATGGACATATAAAAAGAGGTAAATATGTATCTTCACATGTGCATTTAAATTTAACTTATCTTTTAGAAGTTGATGAAAATGAGATATTACAAATAAAAGAAGATGAAAATAGTGGTGTGAAATGGGTTAATATTGAAGATATAGAAAAGGTATCAAATGAAGAATGGATTATAGAAAATGTTTATAAGAAGCTAAACAAAAAATTAAAGAAATTATAGATGATCAATCAGAGAATTAGATTAAAATATATAGTTAAATTAAACAAAATAAAAAGGAAGATTTAAATAAATGAAAATATTAATAGGAACTAGAAATCCTGGTAAAATCCAAGGAGCAAAAGAAGCTTTTGAAAAATACTTTGACAATGTTGAAATAGAAGGAATTTCTGTAGATTCAGAAGTAGGAAACCAACCATTTAACGAAGAAATATTACAAGGTGCTAAAAATAGAGTAAAAAATTTAAAAAAATATGCAAAAGAAAATCAAATAGAAGCTGATTTCTATATATCAAGTGAAGCTGGAATTACAAATTTATTAGGAGAATGGTTGGATATTAACTGTGTTATAATAGAAGATTCTAAAGGATTTCAAAGTGTGGGAACAAGTCAAGGATTTCCAATACCTGAAAAATACATAGAAGAAATCAAAGCTACAGAACTTGGAAAAGTTATGGATAAAATATTTAGTGGAAAAGACCTAGGTAAAGGAAAAGGTGGAATAAGTTATTTAACAAAAAATGCAATTTCAAGAATTGATTTAACAAGAAATGCATTTATTATGGCGTTAACACAACATATAAATGGAGACATATGGAAGTAAATAAAATTACAAAAACTATAAAAGAATAAGGAGAATTATTATGAATTATTCAGAAATGAAACAAGCGGTAAAACTTCTAGCAAATGAGTGGAACTTGGGCAAAAACGAAAGTGGTGCTTCAAATGATATTTGTGCATGGATATACCTATTTACAATTTTAGAAGAAAGTGAAAAGATTATTAGTTATAAAGATGAGAAAAAACTCATTGGATTTTGTGGATATTCTAAGAATAATTCAAAAAAGCATTTATTAAAAAAGAAATTTTACACAATGATTAAAAACAAATTGTATAAAAGTAAAAATATTAAAGATTTAAGTGCATTAAAACAATATGAAAGTAATTATAATTATCTTCCAAAAGAATTAGAAAATTATTTTGATGGAGAAATTACTATATTATTAGTTGATGGAAAGTACAGAGGAAAAGGTATAGGGAAAAAACTGATAGTTGAAATATTTGAATTAGCTAAAAAAGATAATGTAAAAAAACTACAAATATTAACAGATGAATCATGTAACTTCAAATTTTATGAAAATTGTGGATGTAAAAAAGTTTATGAAACTATAGTAAGAAATCAAGAACATAATAAATTAGAAAATATATTAAGTGAAACAGCATTTATATATGAGAAAAAATTATAGGAGTGATATAAATGAAATATTTTAAAAAATTAGTAGGAGATAGAATATATTTATCTCCAAGAAATAGTGAAGATGTAGAAAAATTTACAGAATGGCTAAACGACTTTGAAATTACAGATTATATAGGAAGAAGTGATATTGTCACAACACTATCAGGAGAAAGAAAATACCTAGAGGGAAATTGCTCTCCAGAAGCTACTTTTGTAATAGTAACATTAGAAGATAATAAAATGATAGGTACAGTTTCATTAGAAAAAATAAGCAATTCACACAGAACTGCAACACTAGGAATATTTATAGGAGACAAAGAATACTTAAATAAAGGATATGGAACTGAAGCAATTAAATTAATATTAGATTATGGATTCAATTATATGAATTTACATCATATAGAATTACAAGTAATGGAATTTAATACAAGAGCACTAAAATGTTATAAAAAATGTGGTTTCAAAGAAGTTGGAACAATTAGAGAAAACAGATTTATAAATGGAAAATATTATAACACAATATGTATGGATATTTTAAAACAAGAATTTAAAGAAAATTATATTAAAAATAAAAACATATAAAAATAGTCAACATAATGAAAATAAAGACGGAATAAAAACTATCACTTTAGCAGATATATGGCAACAAGAGATAAAAAAAGAAAAGCAAAAATAATACAATTATAAAAAAGCTAAACTAAAACATAGTTTTAGCTTTTTTCTTTACATAATTAGACAATAAGAAAAAAATATGGTATAATAGATAAGTATTTATATTTGATTATGGAGGAAAAAAGAAGAATTGAAATATAATATAAATGAAGATAATATAATCAAGTTATTAACAAACATACAAAATCAAATAAAAAAGAAAAAAGAAATAATAGAACAATTACAAAAAATCGATAATAAATATTGTAAAATCAAGATAGATTTTGAACAATTATATGACATATTAAGCAAGTTTAAAAACGAAAAAATAGAAATATCAAAATCACAAAAATTACTTATAACATACAATGGAGATCCTTACATAACATTAAATTTAAGTATTATAGCAATAATTACTCAAAGTATAGTTATACTAGACTACAATGAAAACATGATAGGGATTAACTCAATAATAATAGATATTATAAATGATTGCTTAAATAATTATGAAACAGATAAACTAATATATTCTTATAACAAAACAGAACAAATTAAAAATATAGATAAGATAATATGTATAGATGATATAAACAAATATAATTTATACAGAAAAGAAAAAAATGAAATAGTAAAATTTTATAGTTTAAACTATATAGATTTTTATTGTGACAATGATGAATTTGAAGAAATTAAACAATTAATTTATAAATTTTGTGAAAACAATGAAATACCAATAGAGATATACTCAGAGTTAAATATAAAAGAAGCCACTCCAATGATTAAAAACGGATTAGGAAATACAGTAGTAATATTAACAAATAATGAAAAAACAAAAAAATATTTTGAAAAAAATATTAATAACAAAGAGTTATACATAAATAAAAATCCGTTTAATAAGAGCAAAAGAATAATAAATAAAGATATTATATTAATATAAAAGGGGATTTTCATAAATGAAAGATTTAGAAAAAATGCATGTTGCTGATATTATAGCATTAACAAATCTTTATCTAACACCAAGAACATTACTAGAAATATGGAAAGAAGACGAAGAACTTGAAGGAATACCACAAAAAAAATCAGCAAAAAAGATGTTATTAGAAAATTTAGAGTATGTAAGTGAATTAGTTGAAGATGAGGTTTACTTATATCAATTTCTTGTAAAGCATGATCAAGAAATTGACAGATTTAAGCTATTAATGGCATTACTAATTAACTATAAAGAAAGATTGAGTATGTCAGGAGGAGTCAAAATACCTCAAGAAGAATTAGAAATGATTCGAAGTGGGATAGCAGAAGTAAAAAAGTTATTAAAAGGAATAAATAGGACGGTTGTACACTATAATGTTAGTAGCGATGGTAATCAAATTACACATTTAACAATAATAAATACAAAAGAAGAACTACAAGGTAAAAGTAGAAAGGAAAGAAATAACAATGCCCAAAGATTAGAAAATTTAGAAAAAGACATAGACTTTATAGATATAATGCAAAGTATTTTTACAGCAGATATAGAATATTCAATTGCATTTGACCCATCAATAGGTTCTGATATAAGGTACATGATTGAATACAATACTGTAATGAGAGAATATAAAGGAAAATTAAATGAAGTAGATACTACTTTGCCAGTATCTACCTTAGCCTCAAAAATTGATAGAATAAAATTTCTTGAAGAAATGGCTAGAGCATTAGAACTTCACATAGAAGAAATAAATTTTGATAAATTATTACTATGTTCAGCATATAGATTTGTAGAAGGAATTGAACAAGGGTATATAAGAAAAGATGCAATAGAAGAAGTAAGACAAAGATTAATAATAATGAAAAAACACATGGAAAAAAATCCTAAACTAACAGTGTATCCTGATATACCATACACATCAAAAGACTTAGAAAGTGATTTAGCAAGATTTATATGCAAAGAAAAAAATACAACATATTTATCTAAAGAAGAAGCTCAACAATTAATAGAAGAATTACTAGAAGGAAAAATCACATTAACAAGTCTTGGAAAACAAGTAGTAAAAGCACTTCAAATAGATAGTACGACATTGTCTAAGATATTACAGAAAAATCCTAATAATTATATTTATTTTTTATTACAAGAGAAAAATCCATATAGCAAATCTATTATTTTAAAAGACATTATAAATGCTAAAATATGTTCATCAGATTTATTAAAATTATTATGTGAGAAAGCAGATTTAACTCCAGAAGAAATAAGTGATTTGTTTGCTAAAGAAATAATAAATGTTAGTGATTTAAAAGCAGTAAGAGAAAATACTGGTGTAATAATAACAGATAATAGTTTGTTTGAAAAATATAGACAATACAAAGAAAATCCAAATAAAGAAGAAAACAGAATTAAATTTGAAAGATATGTATTAGCATATAGAAATACAGAAATATTAGGAAAAGCACCAGAAGAAGCACAAAATAAAGCAGAAGAATTCATGGATAAAGTAGGAGAAGAAATAGAACTTTCTGATTTAGTCACTCTTTATGGTTATCACATATTACCATTAAAAGTAGTAGTAGACTGGGGAGGAGAAGAAATAATAGAACAATTGCTACAAAGCGGAAATTTAAAACCAGCAGATGCAAGATACCTAAGAGACGAAGGATTATTAAATGAGGAAGTCTTAGAAAGACTGTTCCAAAAATGTAGAAACATGGCATATAGTGACCAAGTATCTTTAGTATCAGCAGTTTTTGATGGACAAACTCCAGAAGAACATCAAATAAGAGAAAGGCTTGCACAATATTATAATATAGAAAAAGGTATAAATAATTTTGGAAAGAAAGTTGAGCCTTCAAGTAAAAAAGGCTTAAATAAAGTACAAGATGAAGAACCAAAAAGAAAAATAAAAATGAGAGATCCTGGAGCAAAATATAATTTTTTAGCTTCAGTAGACAAAGATGTAACAACAGATTCTGGAATAGTAGACGGACATATTATTTTTCACTATCCTAATATAGATGATGGAATTGTTCTAATTGAAAAATTACATAAAATAACAACTAACAAAAAGAATGGTATGATTGAAATAAAACCAGACAATGAATCTGCAACATATATAATGTCAGAAGAAGAATTTATAAATATGAGATCTCAGTTAATACAGGATGGAAAAATAGACAGAACACAGTTAACTCAAAAGTGGTGGGTAACAAGAGATCCAGAACATTGGATTCCTCATAATGGTACAGCATATTGGGAAAAAGCAATAATGCAAAGATTTAATGTATGTGAAGAAAATCCAAGATATTCTATAGAAGATATTAACAGAATTCAAGAACTAAAGTCAAGATCTATAGAATCAAAGAAAAATGATGAAAGAGATATTTAAAACCAAAACAAAACTTGCTTGTATGCAAAGTTTTGTTTTTTTTGTAGTTATTTAATATGATTACTGCCAAAATTCCCTAGTTTTTTTATTTTTAAATTTATATAATACAAAAATAAAAACAAAGAAAAGAGATGATAAAAATTGAGAAAGACAGGAGAAATATGCAAATTATCAGAACTAGAAACTGGACAAGTAGCAACAGTTTTAAAATTAAATGAAAAAAATAAAAAAGTTAGAAGACATTTATTAGACATGGGAATTATAAAAGGAACACATATAACAGTAAAAAAGATAGCACCAATGGGAGATCCAATAGATATTAGTTTTAGAGATTATGAACTATGTATTTGCAAAGAAAATTTAAAAAAAATTGAAGTGGAGGTTTTAAATTGAGAATAGCTTTAGTAGGAAATCCTAATTGTGGTAAAACAACATTATTTAATATATTAACAGGAATGAATGCTAAGATTGGAAATTGGCCAGGTGTAACAATAGAAAAGAAAACAGGAAAAATAATAAATACAGATTATGAAATAATTGATTTACCAGGAATTTACTCATTAAGTCCATATAGTGAAGAAGAAGAACTTTCAAGAAAATTCATATTTGGCGAAAATGTAGATGTAATAATAAATATAGTTGATAGTACAATAATTGAAAGAAGTTTGTATTTAACTACCCAATTATTAGAACTAAATTGTAGAACAATAGTTGCATTAAATATGACAGATATTTTAGAAAAAAAAGGACTAAAAATAGATGAAAAAAAATTAGAAAAAATTTTACATACAAAAGTAATCAAAATTTCTGCATTAAAAGGAACAGGAATAAGCGAATTAATAAATGAAATAGGAAAAAATTCATTTACAGATAAACTATTTATTTATGATAGTATTATAGAATATGCAATAAATGAAATTGAAAAATGTTTGCCAACTCATATAAAACATAGTAGATTTGTAGCAGTTAAATTATTAGAAGGAGATGAAAGATTCAAGGAATTAAATACTAATAAAATAACTAATGTTGTGAAAGAAATATCAGAAAACTATGAAACAGATTTAGAAGAAACAATTGCAACCCAAAGATATCAATTCATAGAACAAACAAAAAAAGAAACGGTTCAAATAAAAACAAGAATCAGACAAATATCGGTAACTGATAAATTAGACAAAATATTATTGAACAAATGGCTTGCATTTCCAATATTTATAGTAATAATATTTTTTATTTATTATCTATCTATAGGAATAGTTAAAAATATTACATCAGATACAATACATAATGCTATATATGAAATTAAAGACTTTATTAAAATAAATTTACAAAACATAGGAGTATCAGAATTGTTAAATAGTTTAATAGTAGATGGAATTATTGTTGGAGTGGGAGCTGTTATTGAATTTGTGCCACAACTTATAATATTGTTTTTCTGCATATCAATACTTGAAACAACAGGGTACATGTCAAGAATTGCTTTGATTCTGGATAAGATATTTAGAAAAATAGGTTTAAGCGGTAAAAGCTTAATTCCTTTTATATTAGGTTCTGGATGTAGTGTGTCAGGAATAGTAGGAACAAAAATAATAGAAAATAATAATCAAAAAGAAATGACAACAATATTAACACCATTCATACCATGTAGTGCTAAGTTACCAATAATAGCATTGTTTTCAGGGTATTTTTTTCCAAAAAGCTCTGGAATAGTATCTGCATCGTTGTATTTTCTTTCAATATTAATAATAATTACAAGTGCAATAATAATGAAAAAATTCATATATACAAATACTAATAATACATATATTTTTGAACTTCCAGAATATAAAATTCCTAGCATGAAATATGTTATAAAAGATGTTTCAGATAAAGTAAAAGCATTTCTCAAGAGAGCAGGCACTACAATATTAATTTGTTCAATAATATTATGGTTTTTATTATCTTTTTCATATAAGCTTGAATATGGAGTTAATATAGAACAGAGTATTTTAGCATCAATAGGAAAAGCAATATCATGGGTATTTATACCAATACTAGGAACAAACAGTTGGGGAGCTACTGTTTCTGCAATTCAAGGATTAGTAGCAAAAGAACAAGTGATTTCATCAATGTCGGTCATTGCAGGAATTTCTGGAGATATAGAAGGAAATCAAATTTTTTCTAATGGAAGTATGTTTGACTTTTTTACTGCTTCATCAGCATATGCATTTATGGTATTTAATTTATTTAGTGCACCATGCTTTGGAGCTATATCTGCTATGGAAAAAGAATTAGGAAGCAGTGATAAAATGCTAAAAGCAATAACATTTCAAACAATTCTAGCTTGGTGTTTAGCGACGGCTATACGTTATATTGGAACACAAATAGAAAGAGGAAATTTTAATTTTGTAAATTTACCAATTATTATAATTATTATTTGTATAGTTATATTTAGTATTTATAAGAAAAAATGTAGTTCTTGTAGATACTGTAACTTGTGTAATAAACAAAAAATTAAAACATAAAAAGTTAGTTTAGAAGTAATGTTTTTAACGGTTATACTACCACAAATACAGATATTAATTGATTTTATACTTATATTAAAATATTTTTATATAAGTAACTCACTTCAAAATTTTGAATAAGCTAAACTTTCCTTATAACTTCTAATTTAATAAAATGAGCCTCTTTGGCCAAATCTATATTTATGTATTTTGAATAAATATCGAATGTAACTGAAATAAGTTTAGGAATTATTAAAGTGTTTTACGGAAATAGTTCATTTTTAATGAAAGGGTGCCGTAAAACACTTTTAGAATTTCTTTACTTATGTAAGGCACCGAGAAATTTATGAAAAATACATAAATATAGATTTTCCATGAACCTTCCTCATTTTATTAAACAAGAGTTTATACAGTTAAGTTTAGATATACAAAATTCTTTCGTTTTTACTTATATAAAAATATTTTTTATTAATGCCTAAAACATTATAACATCTGTATTTGTGGTAGTATAACCGATAAAAAGATTAAACAATAACAGTTTAGGAATTACTTTATGCAAAAGTATAGAGTAATTCTATTTTTTATGCTATTATAATAAAAGCAAACAAATTATTATAAGGAGGAACAATCTATGCAAATTCCAGAATTTTTAAAAGAAATGTTAATAAAACAATATGGAGAGGAAACAACAAATGATATAATAAATGGATATATAGAAGAAAGACCAGTAACATTAAGAGTTAATACAATAAAAGCAGAAAAAGATAATATAAAAAAAGAATTACAAGAAGTAGGAATAGAAACAGAAGAAATTTCATGGTATAGTGATGCCTTAATAATAAAAAATGTTAGAGAGAATGAAATAAAAAAATTAAAAATATTTGAAAATGGTGAAATATATTTACAAAGTTTATCTTCAATGTTGCCACCAATTATATTAGAACCTAAAGCAGGTGAAAATATATTAGATATGACTGCGGCACCAGGAGGAAAAACAACACAAATAGCAACAATAACTCAAAATAAAGCATTTATAACAGCTTGTGAAAAAAATAAAATAAGAGCAGAAAGACTAAAATTTAATTTACAAAAACAAGGTGTTGGATGTGCAAATATAATGCAAGAAGATGCAAGAAGATTAAGCGACTTTTTCTCATTTGATAAAATTTTACTAGATGCACCATGTAGTGGAAGTGGAACAATGAATGTATTTGAAAAAAGCTTTAGCAAAGAATTAATTGAGAGAAGCTCAAAAGTTCAAGAGGAACTATTAACTAAAGCACTTAAAATATTAAAGCCAGGAGGTGAAATGGTATATTCAACTTGTTCTATATTAGAACAAGAAAATGAAAAAATACTAAAAAAAGTTCTATCAAAATTTAATGCGGAAATTATTCCAATTCAGTTATTTGAAGAAATACCTGTATTACCAGTAACAATGACTGGAACATTATGTGTACGCCCAACAAAATTATATGAAGGATTTTTTGTGGCAAAAATTAGAAAAAACAGATGTTAGCCTTGACAAACATATACATATATATTATAATGTTAACCATAGTTAACAAATAAGGAGAAAACAATGATTTCGAAAGCATTAGAAGAATATTTAAAAACAATGTATGTTCTGAAAAAACAAAACGGCAATATAAGAGTAACAGATATTGCAAATAAAATGCAATGCACTAAACCAAGTGTAAATAAAGCATTAAATAATTTAAAAGAAGAGGAACTAATAAATTATGAAACATATGGGGCAATAGAACTAACAGAAAAAGGAGAAGACTTAGCTAAAAAGATATTAGAAGCATATGATATAATTTATGTTTTTTTCAAAGATGTTTTGAATTTAGAAGATGATACTGCTAAAAAAGAAGCAGAAAAAGTTAAATCTTCAATAGATGATGAAACAATAAATAAATTAGCTAAATATGTTCATAAAGTACTAGGATTAAGAAATTTAAACTGTAATTATGACATAAACAAAGAAAAATGTAGAAGTTGTATAAAAAGAACAACAAAAATTAACAATATATTATAATAAAATAAGCAAATTAGGAGTAGTAAAAAGATGTTAGAATTAAAAAATATATGTTTTGAAAGAGACAATAAAAAAATATTAGATAATATAAACTTAAAAATAGATACAGATAAATTTGTAGTAATAACAGGACCAAATGGGTCAGGAAAATCTACATTGGCAAAAATTATTATGGGAATTGAGAAACCAGATTCAGGAAAAATATATTTAGAAGGTAAAGATATTACAGAAATGCCAATAAACGAAAGAGCAAAACTAGGAATAGCATTTGCATTTCAACAGCCAATTAGATTCAAAGGAATTACTGTATTTGATTTGCTAAAATTATCCTCAGAAAAAGAAATTAATAAAGCAGAAGCTTGTGACATTTTATCAAAAGTAGGACTATGTGCAAAAGAATATGTTGATAGAGAAATAAATGGTTCTTTATCAGGAGGAGAACTTAAAAGAATTGAGATAGCAACTGTTGCTGTTAGAAATTCTAAATTTACAATTTTTGATGAACCAGAAGCAGGAATAGACTTATGGAGTTTTCAAAGTTTAATTAAAATATTTGAAGATATGAGAAAAATAGTAAAAGGTACAACACTAATAATTTCTCACCAAGAAAGAATTTTAAATATTGCAGATGAGGTAATCCTAATGAAACAAGGAAAAATAGAAAAAATTGGAAACAAGGAACAGTTGTTAGGAGAAATTACTGGTAAACCTTTATGCTGTAAATTAGGAGTGAACTAAATAATGGATAATATAGATACAAATTTATTAAAAGAAATAACAGGAATAGAAAATAGTGAATTTAAAGGAGCATATAATATTCGAAAAGACGGACAATCAGTTCAAAGACAAGTAACGGAAAACATAAATATTGTAACAAAAAAAGATGTTTCTGGAATAGATATATATGTAAAAGAAAATACAAAATTTGAAATTGTGCATATACCTGTAATTATTACACAAAGTGGAATGAAAGATGTGGTATATAATGATTTTTATATAGGAGAAAATGCAAATGTTGTAATTATAGCTGGTTGCGGAATTCATAATGATCATCATAAAGATTCACAACATGATGGAATACATCGTTTCTTCTTAGAAAAAGGTGCAAAAGTAAAATATATAGAAAAACATTATGGAGAAGGAGATGGAACAGGTAAAAGAATACTAAATCCAATAACAGAAGTACATTTAAAAGAAAATGCTATAATGAATATGGATTCAGTTCAAATAAAAGGAGTGGACTCAACAATAAGAACAACAAAAGGAGTAATAGGAAAAAATGCAAGTTTTGTTGTAACAGAAAAAATTATGACACATGGAGAACAATACGCAAAAACAGAATTTGAAGTTGAATTAAATGAAGAAAATTCAAGCACAAAAGTCACTTCAAGGTCTGTAGCAACAGAAAACTCAAAACAAGAATTTTGTTCAAAAATAATAGGAAATACAAAATGTTTTGGACATGTAGAATGTGATGCAATTATTAAAGATAATGCAAAGGTAATTGCTATACCAGAAATTCTTGCAAACAATGTAGAAGCAAATTTAATTCACGAAGCAGCAATTGGAAAAATAGCAGGAGAACAGCTAACTAAATTAATGACATTAGGATTAACAGAAAAAGAAGCAGAAGAAGCTATAATAAATGGATTTTTAAAATAAAGGAATATAGAAAAAATGGAAAATAAAAAAGTATTATTAGGAATGAGTGGTGGAGTAGATAGTAGTGTATCTGCTTTACTATTACAAGAACAAGGATATGATGTAACTGGAATAACACTAGAACTTTTTAATGCAAATAATAGTAATGAAAACAATACAAATATGGAAGTAAAAAAAATATGTGATTTTTTGAAAATCCCACATTATACATATAATTGTGAAGAACAATTTAAGAAACATGTAATAGATGATTTTATAGAATGCTATTCAAATTGTAGAACTCCAAATCCATGTATTGAATGTAATAAATATATGAAGTTTGGATATATGTGGGAAAAAGCCAAAGAATTAGGATGCGATTATATTGCAACAGGTCATTATGCTAAAACCGAATACAGTGAAAAATATAAAAGATGGGTATTAAAAAAATCTAATGTAGAGAGAAAAGATCAAAGTTATGTTTTGTGGAATATTCCAAAAGATTTAATTGAACATATAATATTCCCACTTGCAGAATTTGAAAATAAAGAACAAATAAGAGAGATTGCAAGAAAAAACAACTTAGATGTAGCTAATAAACCAGATAGTGAAGATATTTGTTTTATACCAGACGGAAATTATAAAAAATTTTTAGAAAATAATTCTAATATAAAGCCAAAAGTTGGAAATATAGTAAATAACAAAGGTGAAATACTAGGAAAACATACAGGATTGTATAATTATACAATAGGGCAAAGAAAAGGATTAGGCATTTCATATTCATCACCACTATTTGTTATAGGTTTTAACCCAGAAAAAAATGAAGTAATAGTTGGAGAAGAAAGTGAATTATACCAAAAAGAAATATTAGTTACAAATATTAATTTATTGCTTATGGATGAAATTAGAGAACCAATACTAGTTGATGTAAAGACAAGATATTCATCTAAAGTAGCAAAAGCAAAAATAATGCAAAATGGTGATGAAATAAAAGTTATATTTGAAGAACCTCAAAGAGCAATAACACCAGGACAATCTGCTGTCTTTTATATTGAAGATATTGTACTTGGTGGAGGAAAAATAAAATAAGGAGAAATAAGTAATGTTAGAAAATCAGTTTTCTAGAACAGAATTATTAATAGGAAAAGAAGGAGTAGAAAAATTACAACAAGCAAAAGTTGCGGTATTTGGAATAGGTGGAGTAGGTTCATTTGTTGTAGAAGGACTAGCAAGAGCTGGAATAGGGAATTTAATAATAGTAGATTATGATAAATATGATATAACTAATATTAATAGACAACTTGGAGCTTTACATTCTACAATTGGTAAATATAAAGTAGATGTAATGAAAGAAAGAATTTTAGATATTAATCCTAATACCATAGTAGAAGCATACAGACCAGATGAAATAGAAGGTGGAGAAACTAACATTATAGATTCTTCAATTACTTATATAGTAGATGCAATAGACACAATGGAAAACAAAATAAAATTGATAGAAAAAGCAAATTCTGAAAATATAAATATTATAACAGCAACTGGAGCTGGAAATAAATTAGACCCAACTAAATTTGAAATAGCAGACATTTATAAAACTTCTGTATGTCCTGTTTGCAGAATATTAAGAAAAGAATTAAAAAACAGAAATATAAAAAAACTAAAAGTTGTATATTCAAAAGAAGTGCCACAAAAAATAAGTCAAAATGGAAGTAAAACACTAGGAAGTATTTCTTTTGTTCCATCTGTTGCAGGATTAATAATTGCAGGGGAAGTTGTTAAAGATATTATTAAATAAAGGAGTAATAAAAATGCAAATACTTATAGGATTACTGATACCATTTTTAGGAACTACATTAGGTTCTGCTATGGTATTTTTACTAAAAAATAATATAAATAAATCAGTAGAAAAATTATTATTAGGCTTTGCTGGTGGTGTTATGATGGCTGCATCAGTATGGTCACTATTGATACCATCAATGGAAATGTCAGAACAACAAGGTAAAATAGCTTGGTTTGCACCTGCTATTGGCTTTTTATTAGGAATAATATTTTTACTAGTGTTAGATAGTATAATACCTCATATTCATTTGGACAAGAAAAAACCAGAAGGAGTAAAAACAAAATTAAAAAATGCTACAATGCTAGTATTAGCAGTAACATTACACAATATACCAGAAGGAATGGCTGTTGGAGTAATATTTGCAGGAGCATTAATAGGAAATACTGGAATAACAATAGCAGGAGCTATTTCTCTAGCAATTGGAATAGCAATTCAAAATTTCCCAGAAGGTGCAATAATATCAATGCCATTAAAAAGTGAAGGAATTTCAAAAACACGAGCTTTTCTATATGGAACACTTTCTGGAATTGTTGAACCAATATCTGCATTAATTACTATTGCTATAACAGAGTCAATTGTTCCAATACTTCCATATATATTGGCATTTTCAGCAGGAGCAATGGTTTATGTAGTTATAGAAGAATTAATACCAGAATCTCAAATTGGTGAACATTCAAATATAGGAACAGTTGGAGTAGCTTTAGGATTTGTTATAATGATGATTCTAGACACAGCACTAGGATAAAAATTAAAATCCAATAAAATTTCAAAACATTGACAAAACAAGCTATATCAGTATATAATATAGAAATTAAGAGGTGATTATTTTGAAAATATATAATTCGATGACAGGCAAAAAAGAAGAATTTATACCAATAGATGGAAATAATGTAAAAATGTATGCATGTGGTGTAACTGTATATGATTTAAGTCATATAGGTCATGCTAGGCAAGCAATAGTATATGCAATGATTGCAGATTACTTAAGATTCAGAGGCTATAATGTTAAATATGTAAGAAACTATACAGATGTGGATGATAAAATAATAAAAAGAGCAAATGAACTTGGAAAAAATGCATTAGATTTTTCTAAAGAGCAAATAGCTGAGACTGAAAAAGACATGGCAGATTTACATATAACAGATGCAGATGTAAAAACAAAAGCATCTGAATATATAAATGAAATAATTAAGTTTATAGAAAAGCTAATAGAAAAAGGAAGTGCTTATGTAGCACCAAATGGAGATGTATATTATAGAGTAAGAAAATTTAATGAATACGGAAAACTTTCACACAGAAAAGTAGATGATTTATTAAATGGTGTAAGAGTAGAAGTAGAAGAAGGCAAAGAAGACCCACTTGATTTTGCATTATGGAAGTCTACAAAACCGGGTGAAATATACTGGGAATCTCCTTGGGGAAAAGGTAGACCAGGTTGGCATATAGAGTGTTCTGTAATGGCATTAAATAATTTAGGAGAAACTATAGATATTCATGGAGGTGGAAGGGATTTAGTATTTCCACATCATGAAAATGAAATAGCCCAAAGTGAAGCATTTACAGGAAAAACATTTGCTAAATATTGGTCACATTGTGGATTAATAAAAATTAATGGTGAAAAAATGAGTAAATCATTAGGAAACTCATTAACAATAAGAGATGCATTAAAAATGTATAATTATGAAGTATTAAAATATGTTATGCTTTCAAAACATTATGCATCAGATGTTGACATTTTAGATAAAGATTATCAATTAGCTGAAAGCCATATGTATTATTTTTATAATACAATTATTAAAATGCAAGAATTTATAGATATGTATAATGGAAATAAAGATGGAGAAAAAGTTGAAGATGATATTTCTAATGAAATAAGAGAAAAATTTATAGAAGTTATGGATGATGATTTTAATACTACATCTGCAATAGCTCAATTACATATTTATTTTAAATATATAAATAATTTATTTAAAATTGCTAAAAAGAATAATAGACAACAAATTGCTAATACACTTGCTAAGATTCTAGAAGAAATAAAAGAAGTATATGGTGTTTTAGGTTTTTTCAAACAAGAACCAAAAAGGTTTGTCCAAGAAATGAAAGAAAAATATTTAAAGAAAATAGGACTTGAAACAACTTATATTTTAGATGAAATTTCAAAAAGGTCTGAAGCTAAAAAGAGTAAAGACTTTGAGTTAGCAGATAAAATTAGGAATGAACTTGATGAAAAAGGAATAATTTTAAATGATACTGTTAATGAAACAGTATGGGATATAAAAGCATTATATTAATAAAAGTAACCAGTTTTATAATACTGGTTATTTTTGTTGTAAAAAAGCATTAAATTTTCTTACAGAAGCCTAGACAAAAAAATATCAAAATGGTATACTAAAAAAGGAGAAAACAAAAAACAAAAATATAATGTATAGAAATTATATAGATGTGTGCAAAGGTAAAAAATAAAAGCTAAACCCTAAAAATACGAAAGAAATATGAAGTTTCTATATATTAGGAACAATTTTGAAAGGAGAAAAAACAATGAATAAAATAGTAAAAATAGTAATTGCAATAATAGTTGCAATAGTAATAATAATGGGGGTAAATCTATTTAGAAAATCAAGCCCAAAACAAGAATCAAATTTGAATATTAACAATAATGATGACTTAGTAAGTTTAATAAACCAAATATATGAAGGCGTTACAATAGAAATGCCAAAATTACAAACACAAGCATTAGATGTAACTGATGCTAATATGGTAAAAACATTTACAGGATTAGATAGTACTGAAAATATTGAAAACTTAGTAGTATCAGAACCATTAATGTCATCACAAGCATATTCATTAGTACTTGTAAAAGTAAAAGATGGAGCAAATATTAATGATATGGCAAAATCAATGAATGAAAACATTGATGTGAGAAAATGGATATGTGTTTCAGCAGAAAAAGTATATACAGCAACAAGTGGAAATGTAATTTGTCTTGTAATGACAAATGCAGATACAGCAAAAGTTGTTTACGATAGTTTCAAAGCAATTGCTGGAGGAATAGAAAAAGAATATGAAAGAACTGTTGAAGAACCAGTATTCCCAACAGAGGAAACAGAAATACCTGAAGATGTAACATCAGATCCAACAGTATAAATATCAAAAATAAATAATATAATATCGCCGTAACCTTTGCCGGCGATATTTATGTATTAAGGAGAAAAAATATGGTATTTTCAAGTATAACATTTTTATTTTATTTTTTACCAATAGTAATAGGAATATATTATATAGTTCCAAACAAATTAAAAAACATAGTATTACTATTAGCTTCAATATTTTTCTATTTTTATGGTGAACCTAAATATGTACTAATAATGTTATTATCAATTACATGTACATATATTTTTGGGATTTTAATAGACAAATATAAAAAATATTCAAAACTATTTTTAACATTATCAATATGTTTAATAACAGGCATACTTGTATATTTTAAATATATGAACTTTATAATTGAAAACATTAATTTATGGTTATCTAACAGAATCGATTTTATTTATGTTGTATTACCAATAGGAATATCTTTTTATACTTTCCAACTAATAAGTTATATTATAGATGTATATAGAGGACAAGCAAAAGTACAAAAAAATATATTAAAACTTGCAATGTATATTTCATTATTTCCACAATTAATAGCAGGACCAATTGTAAGATATACAACAATAGAAGAACAACTAGAAAATAGAAAATACAGTTTTGAAAAATTTGCATTAGGAGTTAGAAGATTTGTAATAGGATTAGGGAAAAAAGTATTAATTGCAAATGTGTTAGGAGAATTAATAAATGTATTTTTAGCAACTAAAGATTCAAGCATATTATTTTATTGGATGTATGGAATAGCAAATATGTTACAAATTTATTTTGACTTTTCAGGATATTCAGATATGGCAATAGGACTAGGAAAAATGTTCGGATTTGAATTTTTAGAAAACTTCAATTATCCATATATAGCAACAAGCATAACTGATTTTTGGAGAAGATGGCATATTTCATTAAGCTCATGGTTTAGAGATTATATCTACATACCACTTGGTGGAAATAGAGTAAGTAAAATAAAATGGATAAGAAACATATTTATTGTATGGTTATTAACAGGTTTATGGCATGGTTCAGCTTGGAATTTCATCATATGGGGATTATATTTTGGAATATTACTAATTATAGAAAAAATCTTTTTAAACAAATATTTAGAAAAGCTTCCTAAAATATTATCAAGAATCTATGTTTTAATTATAGTAATGATAAGTTTTATAATATTTAGTGGTGAAAATATGAACCAAATAATTCAAAATATAGGTGGCTTAGTAGGATGTGCAAAAAGTAATTTTATTTCAAAAGAAAGTTTATACTATTTTAAAAGCTATTTAGTAGTATTTATAGTTGCAATTATAGGAGCTACACCAATATTTAAAAACATTATTCAAAACAGGAAAAATATAGACAAATTCATAAACATATTAGAACCAATATATTTACTTATAATTTTTGTAATAAGTACAAGTTATATAATAGATGGTTCATTTAACCCATTTTTATATTTTAGGTTTTAAGGAGGGAAATTGATGCAAAATAAAATTAAAAATATAATAATTTCAATTGGTTTTCTATTAATTATATTTATAGCATTTATAGCAAATATTATAGACAAAGACAAAGAAATTTCTATATCAGAAAGAAGAAAATTAGCACAATTTCCAACAATAACTGTTAGTGAAATATTAAATGGAAACGTAATGGATAAATGGGAAAAATATGTAGAAGATCAATTTATAGTAAGAGAAATATTTAGAGGAATAAAATCTTTATGGAGTACTAAAATATTTGCTCAAAAAGATAATAATAAATTATTTGAAAAAGACAATGCAATTTATAAAATGGAATATCCTTTAAATGAAAATAATGTACAAAAATCTGCTCAAAAGATAAATGAAGTTTACCAAAAATATTTAAAAAATATGAATGTGTATTATTCAATAATACCAGAAAAAAATTATTACTTAGAAAATGATGACCACCTAAAATTAGATTATTATAAATTACAAGAAATAATTCAACAAAATTTGCAAGAACTTAAATATATAGACATAAGAAATGGATTAGAATTACAAGATTATTATAGAACAGATTTACACTGGAAACAAGAAAATTTAGGAGAAGTAGTAAAAATAATTCAGGGCAATATGAAATTAGATGAAATGAATGCAACTTATGAAATTCAAAACAAGGGAGAATTTTATGGCACATATTATGGGCAGTTATCAACAAATGTAACACCAGATAATATTTCCATATTAACAAATGAAACAATAAGTAATTGCATTGTATATAATTATGAAACAAATAAAAAATCTTCAATATATACTACAACCAATTCAGCAGATAAATATGATATATTTTTATCAGGAGCTGTATCTTTAATAAGCATAGAAAATCCAAACTCTAAAACAGAAAAAGAATTATTGCTTTTTAGAGATTCATTTGGAAGCAGTTTAGCTCCATTATTAGTTGAAAACTATAAAAAAATTACACTAATAGATTTAAGATATATTTCAAGTTCAATATTAGAAAATTATATAGATTTTAATGAGCAAGATGTATTATTTTTATATAGTTCAGTAGTATTAAATCAAAACATTTTAAAATAATAGTTATAAAAATTGTTATAATAATTATTGATAACAAAAAGAAGAAATGCTATAATCAAAATGATAAATTATTAAAGATAAGGAGAGTATAAAATGAGTAAGAGTTATGAGACTGTAGATAGTGTCGAAACATTTAAAAGTGCTTTTGAAAGAGTGAGAAAAGCACAAGAAAAATTCGCAAAATACACACAAGAACAAGTTGATGAAATTTTTAAGTTTGCAGCAATGGCAGCAAATCAAGCAAGAATTCCACTTGCTAAAATGGCAGTAGAAGAAACAGGGATGGGAGTAGTAGAAGACAAAGTAATTAAAAATCATTATGCTGCTGAATATATATACAATAAATATAGAAATGAAAAAACTTGTGGAGTAATAGAAGAAGACTCAAGTTTTGGAATCAAAAAAATAGCAGAACCAATTGGTGTAATAGCAGCTGTAATTCCAACAACAAATCCGACTTCAACAGCAATTTTTAAAACATTAATAGCTTTAAAAACAAGAAACGGAATAATAATAAGCCCACATCCTAGAGCAAAAAAATCAACAATAGAAGCAGCAAAAATAGTATTAGAAGCAGCGGTAAAAGCAGGAGCACCAGAAGATATAATTGCATGGATAGATGTGCCATCACTAGAATTAACAAATTTACTAATGCAATCAGCAGATACAATACTTGCAACAGGTGGGCCAGGAATGGTAAAATCTGCATATTCTAGCGGAAAACCAGCATTAGGAGTAGGCGCAGGAAATACACCAGCTATAATTGATGATACTGCAGATATTATTTTAGCAGTAAATTCAATAATACACTCAAAAACATTTGATAATGGAATGATATGTGCATCAGAACAATCTGTAATAATACATGAAAATATTTATGAAAAAGTAAAAGAAGAATTTGTAAAAAGAGGATGTTATATATTAAATCCTGAAGAAACAGAAAAAGTTAGAAAAACAATAATTATAAATGGAGCATTAAACGCAAAAATAGTAGGACAAAAAGCACATACAATTGCAAAATTAGCAGAGGTGGAAGTACCTGAAAACACAAAAATATTAATTGGAGAAGTAGAAAGTGTAGAATTATCTGAAGAATTTGCTCATGAAAAATTATCACCAGTACTTGCAATGTATAAAGCAAAAGACTTTGATGATGCTGTAAGTAAAGCTCATAAATTAATATTAGATGGTGGATTAGGTCATACTTCATCACTTTATATAAACACAATAACAGAAAAAGAAAAAATAGAAAAATTTTATAGTACTATGAAAACATGCAGAGTTTTAATAAATACACCATCATCTCAAGGTGGAATTGGAGATATATATAATTTTAAATTAGCACCATCATTAACACTTGGTTGTGGTTCTTGGGGTGGAAATTCAGTTTCAGAAAATGTAGGAATAAAACATTTAATAAATATAAAAACAGTAGCAGAGAGGAGAGAAAATATGCTTTGGTTTAGAGCACCTGAAAAAATATATATGAAAAGAGGCTGTTTACCTGTAGCCTTAGATGAATTAAAAAATGTAATGGATAAGAAAAGAGTGTTTATTGTAACAGATACATTTCTTTATGAAAATGGATATACAAAAGAGATAACAGATAAATTAGATGAAATGGGAATAGTACATGAAACTTTCTTTAATGTAGCACCTGACCCAACACTTGCATGTGCAAAAGAAGGCGCTAAATTAATGGAAAGCTTTAAACCAGACTGTATTATTGCAGTAGGTGGAGGCTCAGCAATGGATGCTGGAAAAATAATGTGGGTAATGTACGAACATCCAGAAGTAGATTTTATGGATATGGCAATGAGATTTATGGACATAAGAAAAAGAGTATATACATTCCCTAAAATGGGTGAAAAAGCATATTTCATAGCAGTTCCAACATCAGCAGGAACAGGCTCTGAAGTTACACCTTTTGCAGTTATAACAGATGAAACAACAGGAACAAAATACCCATTAGCAGACTATGAATTACTTCCTAAAATGGCAATCGTTGATAGTAATATGATGATGAATGCACCAAAAGGATTAACATCAGCTTCTGGTATAGATGCTGTAACACATGCCTTAGAAGCATATGCATCGATGATGGCAACTGAATATACAGATGGATTAGCTAAAGAAGCATTAAGAAATATTTTTGAATATTTACCAAGAGCATATAATAATGGTGCAAATGATCCAGAAGCAAGAGAAAAAATGGCAAATGCAGCAACAATGGCGGGTATGGCTTTTGCAAATGCATTTTTGGGTGTATGTCACTCAATGGCACATAAATTAGGTGCTTTCCACCATTTACCACATGGTATTGCAAATGCATTAATGATAGATGAAGTATTAAGATTTAATAGCAGTGAAGTTCCAGAAAAAATGGGAACATTCCCACAATATGATCATCCACACACACTAAGAAGATATGCAGAAATTGCAGAAAGCTTAAACTTAGGTGGAAATACAGATGAAGAAAAGCTAGAAAATTTAATTAGAAAAATTGATGAACTAAAAGAACAAATAGGGATAAAGAAAACAATTAAAGATTATGGTATTGATGAAAAATACTTCCTTGAAAAATTAGATGAAATGACAGAGCAAGCATTTGATGATCAATGTACAGGAGCAAATCCAAGATATCCACTAATGAGTGAGATAAAACAAATGTATTTAAATGCATATTATGGAGGTAATAAGTAATGGAATATAATTTAATTAATAAAATAGCTGAAAGAAAAACAAAAGAAGTATATAAAGATAATGGCAAAACAATAAAATTATTTGTTCCAAATTATTCAAAAGCTGACATTTTAAATGAAGCTCTAAACCAAGCAAGAGTTGAAGAAGGAACAGATTTATATATGCCTAAACTTTTAGAAGTTACAAAAATAGGAGATAGATGGGCTTTAGTTTCTGAACATATTGAAGGAACACCTTTAGATGTTTTAATGGAACAACATCCTGAGAACTTTGATGAATATTTGAAAAAGTTTGTAGAAATTCAACTTACAATATTATCAAAACAAGTTCCATTGTTAAATAGAATAAAAGACAAATACAGAAGAAAAATAAATGAAGCTGAATGCATTAATGATAATACAAAATATGAATTACTTCAAAGACTAGAAGGAATGAAAAATCATACAAAACTTTGCCATGGAGACTATAACCCAAGTAATATTATTATAAATGAAAAAGGTGAATATTTTGTAATAGATTGGGCTCATGCAACTCAAGGAAATGCATCAGCAGATGTTGCTAGAACATTTTTACTTTTCTCAATTCAAGGTAAAACAGATGTTGCAGAAAAATATTTGAATTTGTTCTCAGAAATGAGTGGTATTTCTAAAGAAAATATACAAAGATGGATTCCAATAGTTGCTGCAGCACAAATGTCAAAGGGAATACCAGAAGAACAAGAATTTTTGCATAAATGGGTAGATATTGTAGATTATGAATAAAGTTTGCATAAAATTTGGGAATGTGCTATAATTATTGCATTGGCATAGACCAACATTAGAAACCGTTAAAAAATACTAAAGGAGGAATAAACAGTGAAACGGTATGAAAAGTTTGTGCTTGAGGCTGATGAAGGTATAACCTTTGAAGTCTCAGAAGGAACAGGTGGAGAGCTAATAATCAGAGCATTGAACATTACTAAAGCAGTCGATGTTCTCTCTGAAAATTATGCAAATCCCCCGATTCCGGAAGGATATAAACATATCTGTGGAGAATGGAACAACGGATTTGTGATTGAAAGAAGCTCTGATGGAAGCCAGTTTGTATGGATTCCCGTTGGAAGTCTCGACTCTAATGGAACACTTGACGGAGAACATTTTTCAGAGCAATTCGGCAGACGTAACTACATGAACGATGAATTTTCGTATGATAAATTCCATGAAGATTTAAAAGGTGAACTGCTTGGACAACGAGAAAGTGTAAAAAAATATGGGGGATTTTATATTTCTCGTTATAACATTTCCAAGAGTTCAGAAGGAAAACCTCAGTCGGTAAAAGGAGTTATGCCGTGGGTAAAAATCAGGTTTGATGAAGCCAAGAAGATTGCTGCCACTATCGAAGACAATGAAGCAGTTAAAAGTCATCTGACCTTTGGTGCAGAATATGATTCGGTATTGGAATGGTTTATCAAAACGGAAGTTAAAACTCTTGCTGAAATTGCAGAGGACTCTACTGAATGGGGCAATCATTGGAATACAGAGAATTCTCCAAGGAAAGTAGTTGAAACAGGAAGCAGAGAAGAATGGTGTGCTAATAACATCTACGACTTTGCAGGTAATGTGAATGAATGGACACAAGAACAGGTGGAAAATTGGCTTCGCGTTACCCGTGGTGGCCTTTGCAACGATTATGGATGCGGTTTTCCTGTCGCCTATCGCAATTACTCTGGTCCTTCTTTCTGCTATTACAAAACTGGTTTTCGTGCTGCGCTTTGTATTAAGTAGCACTGACTACTGCGAAATTAATTAATTCAAGCACAAGCATAAAATAGGAACTCTGAAAATTCAGCGTTCCTATTTTATGTATATGGGTTGACATTTTACACTATTGACTGTGAGTAAAGTTTGCATAAAATTGGAAAATGTGCTATAATTATTATAGTGGTTGAGACCAACATTAGAAACCGTTAAAAAATACTCAAGGAGGAATAAACAGTGAAACGGTATGAAAAGTTTGTGCTTGAGGCAGAAAAAGGTATAAACTTTGAAGTCTCAGAAGGAACAAGTGGAGAATTAATTATCAGAGCTTTGAACATTGCTACAGCCAATGTTTCCACTGAAAATTATGCAAATCCTCCGATTCTAGAAGGATATAAGCATATTTGTGGAGAGTGGAACAATGGTTTTGTAATCGAAAGAAAATCTGATGGAAGCCAGTTTGTATGGATTCCTGTTGGAAGCTTGAACTTTAATGGAACACTTGATGGAGAACATTTTTCGGAGAAATTCGGAAGAAGAAATTATAGGAGTGATTTTTTTTCGGAGGATGATTACAATGAAGAGTTAAATGATGAACTGCTCGAACAACTTGAAAGTGTCAAAAAATATGGAGGATTTTATATTTCGCGTTATAACATTTCTAGGAATTCAGCATCTTTAGAAAAACCACAGTCGGTAAAAGGAGTTAGGCCGTGGATAAGCATCACCTTTGATGATGCCAAGAAGGTTGCATCTACTATGGAAGACAATGAAGCAGTTAAAAGTCATTTGACTTTTGGTGCAGAATATGATTCGGTATTGGAATGGTTCCTCAATACGAAAGTTAAAACTTTTGACGAAATTGTAAATGATTCTTCTAAATGGGGAAACTATTCACGTGACCTAGCCAAAACAGGAAGCAGAGAAGAATGGTGTGTTAATAACATTTACGACTTTGCAGGTAATGTAGTGGAATGGACACAAGAACAGATCTTCGATGGTTTGTATCGTGTTCTGCGTGGCAGCTCTTGCTTCGATGATGGTAGCGGCGCTCCTGTTGCCTTTCGCGTTTACGACACTCCTAATAATATTGCACGTACACACATCTTTACTGGTTTTCGTGTCGCACTTTGCATTAAGTAGTACCGATTACAGTAAAATTAATTAATTCAAGTACAAACTTGGAAATAAGAATTCTGAAAATTCAGAATTCTTATTTTTTACATCAGTAAAATTTTAAAATAAATATGAGAAACATAAGCATTTTTATCAAAAATGAGTAGATATTGTAGATTATGAGTAAAGTTTGCATAAAATTGAGAAATGTGCTATAATTATTGCATTGGCTAAGGCCAGAATTAGAAACCGTTATAAAATTATCACTTAAGGAGGTATAAACTATGAAACGGTATGAAAAGTTTGTGCTTGAGGCAGAAAAAGGTATTACCTTTGAAGTCTCAGAAGGAACAAGTGGAGAGTTAATTGTCAGAGCTCTGAACATTGCTACAGCCAATGTTTCCACTGAAAATTATGCAAATCCTCCGATTCTGGAAGGATATAAACATATCTGTGGAGAATGGAACAATGGCTTTGTGATTGAAAGAAGTTCTGATGGTAGCCAGTTTGTATGGATTCCTGTTGGAAGCTTGGATGCTAATGGAACGCTTGATGGAGAAAACTTTTCGGAGAAATTCGGCAGACGAAATCACAGGAATGTTAAACTTTCGTCTTATTCATACAATGAACCTTTAAATGGTGAACTGCTTGAACAATTTGAAAGTGTTAAAAAATATGGAGGATTTTATATTTCTCGTTATAACATCTCCGAGGGTTCAGCAGGAAAACCTCGATCGATAAGAGGTATGATGCCTTGGACAAACATCAATTTTTACGAAGCCAAGAAGATTGCTGCTACTATTGAAAGGAAAGAAACAGTTAAGAGTCATCTAGTATTTGGTGCAGAATATGATTCGGTATTGGAATGGATTATCAAAACGGAAGTTAAAACTCTTACTGAAATTGTAGAAGACTCTACAGAATGGGGAAACTATTGGAATACAAAAAATTCTACAAGAGAAATAGTTAAAACAGGAAGCAGAGAAGAATGGTGTGTTAATAATATTTACGACATTGCAGGTAATGTGAATGAATGGACACAAGAGCAGAACAAAAGCTTCTATCGTATTATCCGTGGTGGCTATTCCTACAGTACTGGTTTTGATTATCCTGTTGCCTATCGTTATTACGACGATCCTCGTGAAGGCCATAGCCGCACTGGTTTTCGTGCCGCACTTTATATTAAGTAGCACTAACCACAGTAAAATTAACTAATTCAAGTACAAACATAAAAATAAGAACTCTGAAAATTCAGGGTTCTTATTTTTTAAAAAACACTTTTAATTAACATTATTTTATGATATAAATAAATCAAACTTATAAGAAAGGGGAAAAAAACATGAGTTTAGTATTAAAAAATGTATCAAAAACATTTGTTGGAAAAAAAGTTGTAGACAATGTTTCACTTAGTTTAGAAAAACCAGGTGTATTTGGTCTACTTGGAACTAATGGTGCTGGAAAAACAACAACAATAAGAATGCTACTAGGAATAATAAAAAAAGAGGGAGGAGAAATAACTTGGAAAGGGAAAGCTGTAGATAGAAAAAATGTGAATTTTGGATATTTACCAGAAGAAAGAGGAATATATCCAAAAACAAAAATAATTGAACAATTAATGTATTTTGCTGAATTAAAAGGAATGAAAAAAGAACAAGCATTAGAATCAATTAACAAGTGGTCAAAAGAACTTAAAGTAGAAGAATATTTGCAAATGACAGCAGAAAAACTGTCAAAAGGAAATCAACAAAAAATTCAATTTATGACTGCAATAATACATAATCCTGAGTTAGTAGTTTTAGATGAACCATTTAGTGGACTAGATCCAGTAAATACAGAGATATTAAAAAACATTATAATAAACCTAGTAAGAGATGGAAAATATGTAATAATGTCAGCACATCAAATGGCAACAATAGAAGAATTTTGTAGTGAAATATTAATATTAAATAAAGGAAAAACAGTATTGCAAGGAAACTTAAAAAAAATTAAAGAAACATATCCTGCAAATAGAGTAGAAGTAGATGTAAATCAAGATATAAGAAATTACATAAAAGAATGTGAACTAGAAATAGAAAATGAAACAAATAATAAATATATAATAAAGATATCAGAAGAAGAAAAAGCACACGTTTTATTAAATAAACTTATAACAAATGGAATAAGAGTTAATAAATTTGAAATTAAAAAACCTACATTAAATGATATTTTTATAGAAAAGGTTGGTGAATAAAATGAAAGATATTTTTATAGTAATGAAATTTACAATAAAAGATATGGTAAAAAGAAAATCATTTATAATATCTACTTTAATAATATTATTACTTATAGTAATTGGGTTTAATGTGCCTAATATTATAAAAGCATTTCAAGGAGAAGAAACAGCACAAAAACTTTTAATAGTAGATAATGAAAATGTATTTGAAGGAAATCTAGAATTACTAAAGCAAATGAATTCAGGATATGAAATTGAAATTGTGGAACTTAATTTTGATGAAATAAAAAAACAAATAGAAGACGGTAAAATATATGGTGCAATAATAATAGAAAATCAAGATAATAATATAAAAATAAGATATGTAGTAGAAAATACTACAATGATGACAGGTGTACCAGAATCATTAATAAATGCAATGAATTCTTTATATACAAATATGCAAATTAATAAATTAGGTTTAACTGAAGCAGAATTACAATCAATTACACCAAACTTTGAATTTACATTAGAACAAACAGAGGAAGAAGAAGCAAAGGGAAATATTTTTGCAATGATGTTAATGTCATTAGTACTATTTTATGCAATATATTTCTGTGCATATCAAGTGTCAAGTTCAATAACTACAGAAAAAACATCAAAAATAATGGAAACACTTGTAACTTCTACATCACCTAGAACAATAGTTTTAGGAAAAACAATAGGAATTGGAATTGTAGGTCTATTACAATTAATACTTATTGTAGGTACAGCTTTAGTAAGTGCAAAATTATTTTTAGAGCCAGAATTATTAGATGCTATTTTAGATATGTCTAGCATTACTCCATTTGTTGGAATAATAACAATTATATACTTTATATTAGGCTATTTAGCATATGCTTTATTATATGCCCTAACAGGTTCAACTGTAAGCAAACCTGAAGATATCCAATCAGCAAATCAACCTGTAGCAATATTAGCTGTAATAGGATTTTACCTAGCATATTTCACAATGATGAACCCAACAAGTGAACTTAATCTATTTGCATCATTATTTCCAATATCATCACCATTTTGTATGCCATTTAGAGTTATGATGGGATTATCAAATGGAACAGATATTGCTATTTCTATTGCAATATTAATTGCTACAATATTAGTTATAGCACAAGTTGCAATAAAAATATATTCAAATGCAATTTTAAATTATGGTACAAAAATGAGTATTAAAGATATTATAAATATGTATAAAGAAAAAGAATAATTTAAGAAAAAATATATATTAAAAAACATTATAAACTTATTATATTTACTTGATTTTAATACTACAATATGCTAGACTATTATTCAAGAAAATGAAAGAAAAAAGCAGATGTGTGTGATTATCACCTTTACATACCACGGCTTTGCTGTGAAATAGGAGGTGAGGCTTATGATGGAAGTAGATTTACTAGTAATAATTAATTTATTGTATTATGGTTTGATGGCTTCAACTATCATAAATATTGCCTTAATTATTACAATCACTAGAGTATTAATTAAGAAAAAATAAAAGAACACTACATTTTGCTTTGGACGGCAATGTAGTGTCTTTTACATTTATACATGTGATAGCACACATTTCTGTGACTTTCATTTTCTACATATATTATACAATATTTCTTTAAAATTTGTCAATAATATAAGTGATTTTTAAACAATTAGAATTAAAGGAGAGTTCAATGGAATACATTTTAACATTTTTAGAAGGAATTGCAAGTTTTATATCACCATGTTTATTACCAATGGTACCAATATATATATCATATTTTATAGGTGAAGATGATGACAATAATAAAAAAGCAATTTTGAATTCAGTTGGATTTGTACTAGGATTTACAATTGTATTTATGTTGCTATCTATTTTTGCAAGTCAATTAGGAACAATACTAAGTAGCAACATAAAATATATTAAAATATTTTTCGGAATTATAATTATTTTACTTGGATTAAACTATATGGAAATTTTAAAAATAAATTTCTTAAACAAAACAAGACAAAAAAATATGAATACAAAAAATTTTAATTTTTTAAAAGCAATACTATTTGGAATTCTATTTTCAATCAGTTGGACACCTTGTATAGGAACATTTTTAAGTTCAGCTTTATTATTAATTGCAAAAGAGCAGGATATTATTAAAGGAATAATATTAATGCTATTGTATTCAATAGGATTGGGAATACCTTTTATTATATCTGCTGTTTTAATAGAAAAATTAAAAAATATTTTTGATTTTATAAAAAAACATTATGATGTAATAAAAAGAATTTCTGGTATTATACTAGTTATAGCAGGATTATACATTATATTTTTTTAAAAGAGAGGAAACAATATTAATATGAAAAATAAAATATTAATTATATTGGTTATTGTATTTTTTATTATAAGTATGATATTATTAAACATATACTTAAATAGTAAAAACAAACAAGAAATAAAAAATGAGGAGGAAAATGATATGGAAGTTTTAAAAGTAACAAGTGAAAATTTTGAAAAAGAGGTTTTACAAAGTGATAAAACAGTGTTAGTAGATTTCTATGCAGACTGGTGTGGACCATGTAAAATGCTTTCACCAGTTGTAGACTCTGTAGCAAATGAAAATGAAGATATAAAAGTAGTAAAAGTTAATGTAGATAATGCTCAAGATTTGGCTATAAAATATCAAGTAATGTCTATTCCAACACTTGTAGTTATAAAAAATGGCCAAGAAATAAATAGAAGTGTAGGAGTAGTTAGCAAGAGCGAAATAGAAGAAATGGTGAAATAATTATGTATGATAGTATAATAATAGGAAGTGGACCAGCAGGAATAAGTTCAGCAGTATATATGGTAAGAGCTGGGTTAAAAGTTTTGATAATATCTAAAAATAAAAGTTCTTTAAACAAGGCAGAAAAAATAGAAAATTATTATGGTTTTGAAGAACCTATCTCAGGAAAAAAGTTAAATGAAGATGGAATTAAACAAGCCAAAAGACTTGGTGCAGAATTTCTAGAAAAAGAAGTAATATCAATAAGATATTATGAAAATGAGTGTTATGAAGTATTAGTAGCAAACCAAGGAAAAGATGAAAAATATATTGCAAAAACAATAGTTTTAGCAACAGGTACAAATAGAAATAGACCAAACATAAGAGGAATAAAAGAATTTGAAGGAAAAGGCATAAGCTATTGCGCAATATGTGATGCATCATTTTTCAGAAACAAAGATGTAGCTGTTCTTGGAAATGGAGATTATGCTATAGGAGAAATTGAAGAATTATTACCTATAGTAAAATCAGTAACTATGTTAACAAATGGATTAAAACCAATAGAATATAGAAGTGATAAATTAGATATAAATACAAAACCTATACGAGAATTTAGAGGAACTAGTAGAATAGAAGAAATTGAATTTGAAGATAATTCAGTAAAAGAAATAAATGGAGTATTTATAGCACAAGGAACAGCTTCTAGTGTTGATTTTGCAAAAAAATTAGGAGCAATGGTAGAAAATAATTACATAGTAGTTAATGAAAAAATGGAAACAACAGTACCTAATATATATGCATGTGGAGATTGTACGGGTGGATTATTACAAATTTCTAAAGCTGTGTATGAAGGAACTGTTGCTGGACTTGAAATTATAAAAAAGTTAAAAAAGGAGTAAAATAAAATGAATGAAAATGTAAGATTTTATAAATGCCCAGTGTGTGGAAATATTATAGGGTTAATAGATGGAAATATAGAAAATATAAAATGTTGCGAAAGAGAAATGGAAATAATGGTAGCTAATTCAACAGATGCTGCTACAGAAAAACATGTTCCTGTATGCGAAAAAGTAGGAAATGAAATTGTTGTTAAGGTTGGAGAAGTAGAACATCCTATGGTAGAAGAACATTATATAATGTGGATAGCACAAGTATCAGAAAATAGAACAACAAGAGTAACTTTAAAACCAAATGAAAAACCAGAAGCAAAATTTCCATATATACCTGATTCAACAATATTTGCATATTGCAATAAACATGGATTATGGAAAACAACAATATAAATTTTAAAAACTGACTTATTCTATATAAGCCAGTTTTTATTCTTCTATTACTTCAGAAATATTTTCAATTAAAGAAATATTTTTTATTAATTGATTTTTATTAAGAGATTTTTTGTTATATTGACCAATAATTTTCAATATTGTTGAATCATTCTCAGAATCAATTTCATCAATTTTTTTCATTTGTTTAATATCTATTTCATATTTGCTTAAAAGTTCTTCTATTTTTGTCAAAGTAGTATCGACATTTTGAGAAATACTAACTTGCAAATCTAACAAATTAAAATGATCTAATTTAGCAGATATTTTATAAGAATAAGAAAGTATTACATAAACAATAAGAGTTGTAATTATCCCACCTAAATAGAATCCGGCACCGATGCTTAAACCAATACATGTAACAGATAAAAGCCCTGCTGCAGTTGTTAAACCTTTTACATTAAAACCATCTCTTAAAATAGTTCCTGCACCAATAAAACCTATACCTGAAAGTAATTGTGCTGGAATTCTTGAAGGATCAATATTATATGTGTGTGACATATGTTCACCACATAGCATAATTAAAACAGCACTTATTCCTACTAATGCATGTGTTCTAAAACCTGCTGGTTTACTCCAAGAAGATCTTTCTAAACCAATAATTCCGGCTAACATAAAACCTAATATTAATTTAACAATTACTTGAAACTCAAATGAATTAAATATATTTGTTACAAATTCCATATACATCTCCTTTCTATAAAATATATGTAAATAATTATAACACAATGATAATTAAAATGTAAAGCACAAAACCCAACTCTTTCGAGCTGGATTTTAGCTATTGAGGACCCCAAGAGGAGTCCTCAATATTTCATGACATTTACTGAGAAACTACCAGGTCCCAAATCCAAACATCCAGACCATGAGGAGCATCTGCCAGAACCACAATGAAGTTACTGCCTGCCTGGGCAATGAGCTCAGGATTCTCAGATGTGCTCATAATCTTGTAGATGTCAGAAACCGCCTGGTATTTGCAGGCACCATCTGTGTGGTGATACTGCTGGTGAACCAAGATCTTTTCTGCATTGAAACCGCGAAGAACAATTTTCTTCATCAGTTTGTAGGTAATCATGTCATCGTAGAAGATATGATCACAGGTCTTGGTGTCAGGGGGACAGCTGATACTGTCCTCCTGCTCATACACAATCAAGTTGCCAACCAAATCCCAGAAACCAAATAAACGTGTGTCGAATGGGGTGTAGCGTTCCTGCCAAGGGCGGTGACCTTCGCTTTTGTTAGTAATGTTTTTTGCCATGATTTGTTTCCTCCTTGCATATTTTGTATAAAACAGCAAATTTACATAAAAAATGCAATCAATGTATCTTTATTTTTTCACAAATATATGGTAAAATATATGAGTAATTATAAGAGAGAAAGAGAAAAGAAATATGATAAGATTAAAAGATATTAAAATAAGAGAAGATTTAACTGAAGAACAAGTATTTCAAAAAGCAATATTAAAAAATAAAATTAAATATGAGGAAGTAGAAAAGTGGTATATTTATAAAAAATCAATAGATGCAAGAAAAAAAGAAGATATATATTATAATTACACACTTGATTTAAAGCTAAAATCTAAGAATAGAGAAAAAAATTTTGAGCAGGTAGAAGAATATCAATTTCCTAAAATAAAAGTAACAAGAAATAACAAATATCCACCTGTAATAATAGGAGCAGGACCTGCAGGATTATTTGCAGGGTTAACACTAGTTGATAATGGAATAAAACCTATTATATTAGAACGTGGAAAACAAATAGAAGAAAGAATAAAAGATATAGAAGAATTTATAAAAAACAAAGAATTCAAAACAAGCTCAAATATACAGTTTGGAGAAGGTGGAGCAGGAACATTTTCAGATGGGAAGCTAAACACAGGAAATTCAGCAAATATATATTCAAGAAAAGTATTAGAAGAATTTGTAAGATTTGGAGCACCAAGTGAAATTTTATATACTTCAAAACCACATATAGGAACAGATAATCTGAGAAACATTGTAAAAAATATAAGAAATTATATAATTTCTCAAGGTGGTCAAGTTTTATTTAATGAACAAGTAACAGATTTTGAAATAACTAATGGAAACATAAAAGCTGTAAAATGTTCAAAAAGAATAGAAACAAATCAAGTTATACTTGCAATAGGACATAGTGCGAGAGATACTTTTAAAAAATTATATGAATTAGGTGTAGAAATACAACCTAAAAATTTTGCAGTAGGAGTAAGAATAGAACATTTACAAGACGATATTAATAAATCACAATTTGGTACACGAAGCAAATTAAAATTACCACCAGCAGATTATAAATTAGTTTACCATTCAAAAAATGGAAGAACTTGTTATACATTTTGTATGTGCCCAGGCGGACAAGTCATGGCGTCAAATTCAGAAAAAGATACAATAGTTACAAATGGGATGAGTAATTTTGCAAGAGATGGAAAAAATGCAAACAGTGCATTACTTGTAAATGTAACAATAGACGATTATTATAAAAATACACCATTAGATGGAATGTATTTTCAAGAAGAATTAGAGAAAAAAGCATTTGAATTAGGTGGAAAAAATTATGATGCACCAGTTCAAAAAGTAGGAGACTTCTTAGAAAATAGGATAAGTACAGAGTTTGGTAAAATACAACCTACATATATGCCTGGAGTTACTATGGCAAATTTGAATGACATTTTACCATATTTTATATCTGAAACTTTAAAAGAAAGTATTATTGAATTAGACAAAAAATTGAAAGGATTTGCAGATAAAGAGGCAATTTTAACAGGTGTTGAGACAAGAAGTTCATCACCTATTCAAATAACAAGAGATAAAGATACACTAAACTCAGTTAATATTCAAGGACTATATCCTTGCGGAGAAGGTGCTGGATATGCTGGGGGAATTATGACATCTGCGATAGATGGAATTAAATGTGCAATAAGAATATTAACAGAGTAAGTATAATCAAGGAGAAATATGAAGTATTTAATAATAGATGAAAGAATGAGACCAAGGGAAAAAAATAAGTTAAAAGAATTAGGATATAGTTTAATAGAAATTAATAAAAATAATAATGTTTATGAAGAAATTTCATCACATGTTGACATATTTACATGTAAAATTGAGAATAAACTAATAATAGAGCCAAATTTAGAAATATCTTTTCCAACAGAATGCAATATAATGCGAGGAAAAGAAAGTGTTACTTCAAAGTATCCAAATGATATTAAATATAATGTATGCATCATAGGAAAAAAAGCAATTCATAATTTCCAATATGCAGACAGTGTATTAAAAGAAGAACTTATAAAACAGGGGTATGAATTAATAAATACAACACAAGGATATACAAATTGCTCAATAGCTGTAATTGATAATAATAGTGCAATAGTAACAGATAAAGGATTATATAAAATTCTGCAAAAACACAATATTGATGTATTATTCTTAAGTTACCAACCTAATATTAAATTGTTAACCAAAGATGGATATAGCAATAAAAATGGTTTTATAGGAGGAGTAATTTCAAGAATTGGAAATAATATAGTGGTTTTTGGTGATTTAGAAAAAATAGATTATAATAATGCAATTAAAGAATTTATTATAAGCAAAAATTTAAATCTAATAGATTTTAAAGGAATGGATGTTATAGATTATGGTGGAATAGTAGAAATATAGAAAGGAAATTCAAATGACAGTAGAAAACATAAAAATTAAAGATATAGAAATTCCAATTGCTATTAAAAGTTATAAAAATGCAAAAACTATAAAAATATATTTTAAAGGAAATAATTTGACTATAACAAAACCTAAACGATTTTCTAATAAAAAATTAACTGAAATATTAAAAGAAAATGAAGATGACATTTATAGCAAATATATAAAAATATGTGAATCAAAAATGACTACAATAAAACAGTGGCAGACAGGGGAATTTATTTATTATAAAGGTGAAAAATTCATAATAAATAGACAATATATAGATAAACAAAAAATCATTATAAACATAGATGAAAAACAAAAAGAAATTATAATTATTGTTCCTAAAGAGATTAATCAAGAAGAAATAAAAACAAATGTTGACAAAGCTATTAAAAAAATATTTAAAGCTAATACAGAACATATTATTTCCAAAAGATTACCATATTGGAGCAAAATTACAGAACTTGAATATAATCAAGTAAAAATAAGGGATGCTATAACAAGATATGGGAGTTGTATGCCAAGTAAAAAAAATATTTATTTTTCATCGAGATTGATAATGCTACCAGAATATGTGATTGATGCTATAATTGTACATGAACTTTGTCATCTAAAATATAAAAATCATAGTAAAGAATTTTATGAATTGGTTTCTAAATATATACCAAATTATAAAGACATAGATAAATGGCTTAAAATAAATGGAAAAATAATATTATTTTAAACAAGGAGAAGAAATGGATATACCACAAGAACTAAAAGAAGCAATAGAAAATGCAATTATTAGAGAAAAATATTCTAATATAATAAATGAGTCTCAAAGTATAAGTAGAAAATATAGAGAAAACAAAGGAAAAGGCGAAAAACTAGTAACTAAGCAAACAGAAGCAATTGCATATGCTATTTCTAGAATGCCAGCAACTTACTGTGCGGTTTATTCGGCACTTTCTAAAATATTGAAAAATAATAGTTTTAATATAAAAAATATATTAGATGTAGGAGCAGGAACTGGTTCTGCTACATGGGCAATAAAAGATCTAATAAAAGTCAACCAAATTACTTGTTTAGAACGTGAAAATGAAATGAGAAAAATTGGTAGCAGATTGATGAGTGAATGTGAAGATTTAAAGAGCATAGAATGGAAAGAATTTGATATAACAAAAGATGAGCTAAATCAAAAAGCTGATTTAATTGTAACATCTTATGTAATAAATGAATTAAAACCAGAAGATAGAAGAAATGCAATCAAAAAAATGTGGAATGCAACAAATCAAATTCTGCTAATAATAGAACCAGGAACCCCAGAAGGATTTAAACATATTCTTGAAGCTAGAAACATCTTATTAGCAGAAAATGCAGAAATTATATCACCTTGTCCACATAATGAAAAATGTCCTATAAATCCTGAAACAGACTGGTGCAGTTTTTATGTAAGAGTATCAAGAAACTCTATTCAAAGACAGGCTAAAAATGGTGAATTGGGATATGAAGATGAAAAATTTTCTTATATAGCAGTTTCGAAAGCACCAATAAAACAAGAAAATTCGATAATATTAAGACATCCACAAATTGCTAAAGGTTATGTAAAAGTGAAATTATGTACTAAAAACGGAATCGAAGAAAAAACATATTCTAAAAAAGATAAAGAAATTTACAAAAAGGTAAGAAAATTAGATGCTGGAGACACAATTTAATTTATTGAAAAAAATCAAAAGATATGATATTATAACAAATATAAAAAGGAGGAATTAAAATGTTAAAAGAAAAATTGATGGAAGATTTGAAAAATGCAATGAAAAATAAAGATGAAATAAGAAAAAATACAGTACAGATGGTAAGAGCTGGAATATTACAAATAGAAAAAGACAAAGGAATACAAGTAGAAGATGATAAAATACTTGAAATAATAGCAAAAGAAGTAAAAACAAAAAAAGATGCACTAAAAGATTTTGAAAAAGCTGAAAGAAAAGATTTAATAGACCAAACAAATAAAGAGATTGAAGTATTACAAGAATATTTACCTAAGCAATTAACAAGAGAAGAAATAAAAATTGAATTGGAAAAGATAATAAAACAATTAGGAGCTTCAACGGCGAAAGATATGGGAACAATAATGAAAGAAGCAAAAACTAAATTTGGAGCTTCTGCAGACGGAAAAACTATAAATGAAGTAGCAAAAGAAATATTAGGCATATAAAGGAGAAATTGATGGAAAGAAAAATAGCATTAGAATTATTAAGAAAATATAATAAAGAACCATTTCATATATTACATGGACTAACTGTAGAAGGAGTTATGAGGTATTTTGCAAAAGAATATGGAGAAAATGAAGACTACTGGGGAACAATAGGGTTATTACATGATGTGGATTTTGAACAATATCCAGAAGAACACTGTAAAAAATGTATAGATATATTAAAAGAAAACAATCTACCAGAAGATATGATTAACTCTATATGTAGTCATGCGTATGGACTATGTAGTGATATAAAACCAGAAAAACAAATGGAAAAAATATTATTTGCAACTGATGAACTAACAGGACTAATAGGAGCAACAATAAAAATGAGACCATCAAAAAGCACAAAAGATTTAGAAGTATCAAGTTTAAAGAAAAAATTCAAAGATAAAAAATTCGCAGCAGGATGTTCTAGAGATGTAATTACTCAAGGTGCAGAAATGCTAGGTTGGAGTTTAGAAGAATTATTTGAAAAAACAATTTTAGCAATGAGAAATTGTGAAGATACTGTAAACAAAGAAATGAATGAACTTTTTGAATAGAGAGGAATAAAACTTAAAATGAAAATGATATATGGCACATCAAATTTGAATAAATTAGAAGATATAAAATCAATAATTAAAGCACATAATGCTGATATAGAAGCAATATCATTAAAAGATATAGGATTTAGTGATGAAATAATAGAAAATGGAAATACATTTGAAGAAAATTCTGAAATTAAAGCAAGAGCAGTAAAAAAGTTTTGTGAAAATAACAATATAGAATATGATATTATTACAACAGATGATGCGGGTTTATGTGTAGATTGTCTAAATGGGGAACCAGGAGTTTATTCTGCAAGATATGCAGGAGAACATGCAACTCAAGAAGAAATATTAAATAAATTATTAAATGCTATTGAAAAAACAGGAGATACAAAAAGAAAAGCTAAATTTGTATGTGTTTTAACAAGCTTTTTAAAAGATGGTAGAAAAATAGTTTCTAAAGGTGAATGTAATGGTAAAATAGCAAAAACTGTAACTAAGTTAGGTGGACTAACGTATTCGCCTGTTTTTATTCCAGATGGTTATGAAGTACCAATGTCTGAACTTAATGCAGAAGAATATGAAAAAGCTCATAATCACAGAGATAAAGCATTTGTAGAATTATTATCACAAATTTAAAAATATAATAAAAATGATAAAGAGAGAATAAAGCAAAAAAATAGAGATATACTATAATTAATGCACAGTTTTTTAAAAATATAAAGCATTATATAGTTGCAATTTATAAAAAGTTGTGTTATTATAATTATAACAAAATGAATGATAAACAATGCCCTGCATAGTGCGTGTAGCATAGAATTTTTAGAACCTACAAGTTAAAAGAGGGGCCAAATTCTTTAGATATGGCGTGCAAGCTTACACTTTCGAGTAGTAAGAAGCCCAGGAGTATCTAAGTAGGCACCCACCTGTCGAAGACAGGTCCTTAAAAATTCAGACAACTTACGGCTAAGGCGGGGGTTGTTTTTTTGTTGACAAACATTATAACACATAATATAATTAACTAAAATAGAACTTTAGAAAGGGATGAAAATCATGCCAGAGTTTGTACACTTACATATACATAGTGAATTTAGTTTATTAGATGGAGCAAATAGAATAAAAGATATACCTGTAAGAGCAAAAGAATTAGGTATGAAAGCAATTGCAATAACAGACCACGGTGTTATGTATGGAGCTATTGACTTTTATAAAGCTTGCAAAAAAGAAGGAATAAAACCTATTATTGGATGCGAAGTATATGTTGCACCACGTTCAAGGTATGATAAAGAACCTAATATAGACAATAGATATAATCATCTTATTTTACTTGCTAAAAACAATCAAGGATATAAAAATTTGAGTAAATTAGTATCTATTGGCTTTACTGAAGGATATTATTATAAACCAAGAATAGATTTAGAAGTGTTAGAAAAATATCATGAAGGAATAATATGCTTAAGTGCTTGCTTAGCAGGTGCTGTAAATCAAGCTCTATTAAATGGTCAAAATGAAAAAGCTGAAGAAATTGCTTTGTGGCATAAAAGAGTTTTTGGAGAGGATTATTACATTGAAATCCAAAATAATGGTATTAAGGAACAAGTTATAGCTAATCAAAAACTCGTGCAATTAGCTAGAAAATTAAATATTCCGTTAGTTGCAACAAATGATGCACACTATTTAAAAAGGGAAGATGCTTACAATCATGAAATTCTATTATGTATCCAAACTGGAAAACGAATGAGTGATGAAGATAGAATGAGATTTGAAACAGATGAATTATACATAAAATCTCCTGAAGAAATGAGCGAATATTTTAAAGCATTTCCAGAAGCAATTGAAAATACAGTAAAAATAGCAGAAAAATGTAATGTAGAATTTGAATTTGGACATACAATTTTACCTAATTATGATGTACCACCAGAATATGCAACACATTATGACTTTTTAAAAAAACTATGTGACGATGGACTTGTAAAAAGATATGGGAATAATCCTTCAGATGAAATACTTCAAAGAGCAGAATATGAACTTGGAATTATTAAGAAAATGGGATATGTAGACTATTATTTAATAGTATGGGATTTTATACATTATGCCAAAAGTCATGGAATTCCTGTAGGACCAGGAAGGGGGTCTGGAGCAGGATCAATTTTAGCGTATGCTATTGAAATTACAGATATTGACCCAATGAAATATGGTTTACTTTTTGAAAGATTTTTAAATCCAGAAAGAATAAGTATGCCAGATTTTGATGTTGATTTTTGTTATGAACATAGACAAGATGTTATAGATTATGTATCAAATAAATATGGGCATGACCATGTATCACAGATTATAACTTTTGGAACAATGGCAGCTAAAATGGTAATAAGAGATGTTGCAAGAGTTTTAGATTTTCCATATTCAGAAGCAGATAAACTTGCTAAAATGATACCAAATGAACTACATATAACTATACCTAAAGCAATAGAACAAAATAAAGAACTAAAAGACTTATATGATAATGATGAAAATATACATAAATTATTAGATATAGCAATAGCATTAGAAGGAATGCCAAGACAGGTTTCAACACATGCTTGTGGAGTAGTAATAACAAAAGAATCTGTAGATACATATGTTCCTTTATATGTAAGAGATAATCAAATTTCAACACAATATATAATGACAACATTAGAAGAATTAGGGCTTTTAAAAATGGACTTTTTAGGATTAAGAACATTAACTGTTATACAAGATACAATAAACCTTGTAAAAGAAGGACGAGGAATTGATGTTGAATTTGACAAAGAAATGGCTGATCCTAAAGTTTATAAATTATGGCAAAACGGTAATACATCTGGAATATTCCAATTTGAATCACAAGGTATGACTAACTTTATGAAAGAACTTAAACCTGACTGTTTAGAAGATTTAATTGCTGGTGTTTCATTATATAGACCAGGACCAATGGATCAAATTCCAAGATATATAAAGGGAAAACAAAACCCTGGGCATAACGAATATACACATCCAAGCCTAGAACCAATTTTAAATGTAACTTATGGCTGTATGGTATATCAAGAACAAGTTATGCAAATAGTAAGAGATCTAGCTGGATATTCTCTTGGTAGAGCAGATTTGGTGCGTAGGGCAATGGGAAAGAAAAAACTTGATGTAATGGCAAAAGAAAGAGAAGTTTTTATAAATGGTCAAATAGATGAAAATGGAAATGTAGTTGTTCCAGGATGTGTTAGAAACGGGATAGATGCAGAATCTGCAAACAAAATATTTGATGAAATGGCTGAATTTGCTAAATATGCTTTTAATAAATCACATGCTGCATGTTATGCTGTAGTAGCATACAGAACGGCATATTTAAAAACATATTATCCTGCTGAGTTTATGGCTTCAATGTTAAATAGCTTTTTGGGAAATTTAGACAAAGTTCCCGAATATATAGATGAGTGTAAAAGATTAGGAATAGAGATTTTAAAACCAGATATTAACAAAAGTTATTCAAAATTTACAGTAGAAGATGGAAAAATACGTTTTGGATTAGGCAGTGTTAAAAATGTAGGACTACAGCCAGTTGATAACATAATAAAGACAAGGAAAGAAAAAGGTGAGTTTACAAGTTTTATAGATTTTTGTGAAAGAATGTCAGGGGAAGCTGTAAATAAAAAATGCATAGAAAGTTTGATAAAAGCAGGGGCTTTTTCAGAATTCACAGAAACGAGAGCAACATTATTAGCTTCATTTGAAAATATAATAGATACAATTCAAATATATAATAAAAAAGGAATGAATGGACAAGTTTCAATGTTTGACTTAAATAAAGATGATGAAAATAATTTAGATGAAATAAAGTATAGCTTTATAGAACAACCTGAATTAAATGAAAGAGAACTATTATCAATGGAAAAAGAAATTCTTGGAATTTATATTTCTGGACATCCATTAGAAAAACTTAGAGAACAGATAATATCAGTTACTAATATAAATTCACTTCAAATGCATGAAATAGATGAGCAAAATGCCAAAGAGGAAGAATCAATAGAAAAAACAAAATTTAAAGATGAACAAAATGTAAAAATAGCCGGAATAATTACATCTGTAAAAAAGAAATATACTAAAAATAATAAAATTATGGTATTTCTTACAATAGAAGATTTGTATGGACAGGCAGAAATTATAGTTTTTGAACCAACATATTTAAAATCACAAGATATTTTAGTTGAAGAAAATATTGTCTTAATTGATGGAAGACTTAGTATAAGAGAAGATGATAATACAAAAATTGTTGCTAGAGAAATTAAAAATTTTGATGATACAAAACCTAAAATGCTTATATTAAATATTTCTAATTCAACAAATGAGCAAAAAGATAAATTAAGAGGTGCAATTAAATTTTTTAAAGGTGAACAAAACAATATTTGTGTTGCAATAAAAACTGGAGAGGATTTAAAATCTTGTGGTGCAATATATTTAACTGATGAAATTTTAAAAATATTTGAAGATATTATAGGAAAAGAAAATTGTATAATATAAAAAAGAAAGGAGTCCTATTTTTACAAGGACTCCTTTCTGCGATCAAGGCTGCTTGTTGCTCAACTTATAGTGGATGATTCCGGAGCGGGCCAAACGCTTTGTGAAGATGTCATCTTCATCAAAAACAAATCCAGCCAGCTTTAAAATTTTGCACATGGCTTTCGAACCAGCTCCGATGTACCCGGCGTTTACAGAGTAGATATAAACATTGGTTGCATAACCTGCGATACGCCCCCTGAGAATCAAGGGGTATTTGTCGTAGTCATCTTGTTTGAACAGGCCGTGAGTCATATTATAATTAATCACGGCAGTGTTTGCTACGAATCCTCCACGCAGTAAAGCAGTTGTAGCTTCTTCAGCAGCATAGGAGTTTTCGACCGAAATGATGATCCGATTAGACATAAGATGTCCTCCTTTTATTATTTTTGGATCGCAATTTTACTTAGCAATTTCTTGCATAAATAAATTGTACCAAATTTCTACCGAAAAGTCAAATTATGTAAAACTATTTATCTATAAAACTAGAAAAAGCATATGAAATG
>CALXZB010000010.1 GCA_944393125.1 uncultured Clostridia bacterium
TTGATAGGTTGGAGGTGTAAGTATAGTGATATATTGAGCTGACCAATACTAATAAATCGAGGGCTTAACTATAAAATTAAAAATCCTAAAAACATATTTCATCTATGTATTTTTGAGTGTGCTCACACTATATAATTTTCTGGTGACGATAACATAGAGGAAATACCTGTTCCCATCCCGAACACAGAAGTCAAGCTCTAATGTGCCAAAGATACTTGTGGGTTACCCTGCTGGGAAAATAGGTTGTTGCCAGTTTTTTTATTTTAATTTTAAAAGAAGTCATAAACTAGAATTACAATAAGTAATTTTAATTTATGACTTTTTTTATCTTTCAGTATCTGTATCTATTCCTAAAAAATAATCTTCTATACATTTTCCTATTTGTAGTGGTTGCATATTTATTTTTGAAGAATAATCACAATCTTTTGAATTATTGTATTTAGTAGATTTATCAGCTAACCCTTTTAAATAGTTAATTTCAGCATCTGTTAAACCATTGAATTTTAAATATGGTATATAAGTACAGTTACTTTTTAATTCAGTAGAAAACTTATTCCAATCGTAGCTTCTATGTGGATGATGTGATAATTCGTAAATTTTTCCATCAGCATCTCTAACATATATGGGTTCATTAGGATTATAAGCAAATTTAACTTGAGAGTTTGAAAAAATTAAACTTGGTAAATTTGATGTATCTAAATCTGGTGGGAAAAATATTGTATTTTTATCTGTATAAGATGGATTTTTTAAGGCAAGAGAAATCTCATCTTCTGATTTTATTATGTGTTTAATCTTTCTTAAAAAAGCTATATCTTCACTTGAATACTGTTTATTTTCACTTTTATTAATTCCTAAATGAGAATATATCATATATAAAAATGCTTCTATATTAGGTATTGTCATCATAGCAAGTGAACGGATATTAGAATCTGGATGTGTTTTAGCAATATCCAAAATCTGAGAATATAAGCGTATATCATCCCATCTTAAGAATTCTTTTAAATCAATACTATCAATGCTATGTCCTTTAAAGGCATTAATAAAACATCTTAATTCATTTCCACAATCTGAAGAAGTATGAGCAAACGCATTAAAAAATGCACTTATTGTTTTTTCATGAGTATGCACAACTGAATTTGAATAAATTTTTTCATAAGCTTGTAATCTAAGCTTTAAAAAAGTTTCAATATTTTCTAATGAACTGTAATCATAAACATCAATACTAGATGTTGAAGTTGCAGATTCTTGAATACAAAAATCTGATAAAGTTTTTGGCAATCCGTTTTTATCTAAATCGACAGATATAGTTTCATAATGTGCATATGGTAAATATAAAGGTGTGCCAAAATAGAAATAATCTCGAGTTAAATAGTCAAATCTATCAACATCATAATTACTATCATCATGTTCATTAAAATTCATTATTGGTTCTTCAAGTATTTTTTTTAATGCATCAGGTAAATCTGGACTTATGCTTAATAAAATAGAAGATATTTCAGAATCTTCTAACAAGATTCTTTTTCCTACAAATTCATGAGCACCTCTATTTGACAATAATTCTATTTCCATTAGGTGAGATAAAGGAAAATGCCCTATATCATGTCCTGCTATTTTGAACAGATCAGCCAATAGATAGATTTTTTGCTGGTTATCTTCTATATTCTTTTTCCATTTTTGATTTTGAAAATTATATATCATTTCCTCAAGTTTTCGATTATACGCACCTTTTGAATGTTCTAATCTAGTGTGATATAGATTAGAATATATGTCATTTGCTAATGACAATTGGGATATTCTACCTAAACGTTGCATAGCAGTTGTATTAAAAAAATCAGATATTTGTTTTGGGTAATATATATATGGATCTGTGTAAAAAGGTGCTAAAGACATATCTAATTCTTTTTCTAACTCTATTGAATTTGCTGTTATTCTGCTATCATCAAATAACCATATAAAAAAATCCATTATTAGTTTTTCTTTTGTGTCCATGTCTTCTAACTTTATCATATTAATTGCTCCTAAACAAAATTCTTGTATGAATACTTAAATTTTATACTCAAAAGATATAAATGTCAATTTATTATTGTAAAAACAACAAAAAAATGATAAAATATAATACATAATTTGAACATTAAAATACTAAAATTTAAAGATAAGGAGATAAATTATGTCAAAAGTAACATGGAAATCAGGTACATTTTTATACCCATTACCAGCTGTAATGGTATCATGTGGTGATATGGATAAATCTAATATTATAACAGTAGCATGGACTGGTATTATAAATACAGATCCCGCAATGTGTTATGTATCTATTAGACCTTCAAGATATTCATATGAAATAATAAAAAATACAAAAGAATTTGTAATAAATTTAACAACAAAAGATTTATCATTTGCAACAGATTGGTGTGGAGTAAAAACAGGAGCTAAAGTTGATAAATTCAAAGAAATGCATTTAACAAAAGAAAAAGCACAATTTGTTAAATGTCCTATGATAAAAGAAAGTCCAGTTTCTGTTGAATGTAGAGTAAAAGATATAGTAGAACTAGGCTCTCATCACATGTTTGTAGCTGAAATTTTAGCAATAAATGCAGATGAAAAATATATAGATGAAAAAGGAGCTTTTGATATTTCAAAATGTGACTTAATAGCATATTCAAACGGAAATTATTACTCTTTAGGAAAGAAAATAGGCAAATTTGGTTTTTCAGTTCAAAAAAACAAAAAAAGAAGAAAAAAATAAATTAAATGCATTGACAATGCTAGAAAAAAGTGGTAAAATAATTGAGCGTATGTAAAGTTTACATATGCTCACATCGTTTAAAATAAAAGTAAGGTTAAAAAGTCGGAGGTGTATTAAAATGGCAGCTAAAGGACCAAGAGAAAATATAACATTAGAATGTACAGAATGCAAACAAAGAAATTATATGACATCAAAAAATAAAAGAAATAATACAGATAGACTAGAAATAGTTAAATATTGTAAATTCTGCAAAAAACGTACAACACATAAAGAAACTAAATAGTAAGAGCTATTTTAAGGAGGAAATAAAATGGCTAATAAAGAAAGCAAGAATGATAACAAGATAAAAAAACATTTTTTCAAAGATTTTAAGGCAGAACTAAAAAAAGTAATATGGCCAACACCAAAGCAATTGGCAAACAATACAGTTGCAGTTATAACAATAGTATTAATAACAGCTTTAATAGTGTTTATTCTTGATGCAGTATTTGATTTAGGAAACAAATATGGAATAACTAAATTACAAAGTATTGTAGAAGAAAAATTCAGTGTTGAAGATGAAACTACTGAAGGTGAAGAAAGCACAGAAAATAGCGATACTGAAAATTCAGAAGAAAGTTCATCAACTGAAGAAAATACTGAAACAGAAGGAACTGAAACAACTGAAAATTCAGATACAACTGTAGAAAACCAAGAGTAATAAAGGAGGTCAAATATATGTCACAAAAAAATTATGATATGTCTCCAAGATGGTATGTAGTACATACATATTCAGGATATGAGAATAAAGTAAAAACTGACCTTGAAAAAACAGTAAAAAATAGAGAACTAGAAGAATACTTTTTTGATATAGTAGTTCCTATGGAAGAACAAATAGAAATCAAAGATGGTAAAAGAAAAGCAAACCTAAAAAAAGTATTTCCAGGATATGTATTAGTAAAAATGATAGTAACTGAGGAAACTTGGTATATTGTTAGAAATACAAGAGGGGTTACAGGGTTTGTAGGTTCTGGAACAGATCCAATTCCATTAACTGATGAAGAAATCAAAGCAATGGGATTTGAAGACCCAGCAATAAATGTTGACTATGAAGTTGATGATTCAGTACAAATATTAAATGGAGCTTTTAAAGATTCAATAGGAACAGTTAAAGAAATAAATAAAGAAAAGCACAAAGTAAAAGTTTTAATTTCTATGTTTGGAAGAGAAACTCCAGTAGAATTAGAATTTTCACAAATACAAAAAGTAGATTAAAGGAGGCGAAATTTTAAAATGGCAGAAAAAGAAATTTCAAATATTATCAAATTACAAATAGAAGCAGCAAAAGCAACTCCAGCTCCACCAGTAGGACCAGCATTAGGAGGTAGTGGTGTAAACATCATGCAATTCGTAAAAGAATTCAATGATAGAACAGCAAATCAAGCAGGATTTATTATACCAGTTGTAATAACAGTATATAAAGATAAATCATTTAGCTTTATAACAAAAGTTCCACCAGTAGCTGTATTAATAAAAAAAGCAATTAAAATAGAAAAAGGTTCAGGAAAACCAAACAAAGAAAAAGTTGCTAAAATAACAAAGGAACAAGTTAAAGCAATAGCTGAACAAAAAATGCCAGACTTAAATGCTGCATCAATAGAAGCAGCTATGAGTATGGTAGCAGGAACTGCAAGAGCAATGGGTGTTGTTGTAGTTGACTAAATTTAAAATAAAATAATTGGGAGAGTTATAAAACAAGAGCTCGTTAAAACCAAAGGAGGATTAAAATGAAAATGTCAAAAAGATATGCAGAAAGCGTAAAATTAGTAGATTCTAACAAAGAATACGAAATAAAAGAAGCATTAGAAATAATAGAAAAAATGCCAAAAACAAAATTTGATCAAACAGTTGAATTACATGTTAAATTAGGTGTAGATTCAAAACATGCTGACCAACAAGTAAGAGGTACAGTAGTACTTCCAAATGGAACAGGAAAAACACAAAGAGTATTAGTATTTGCTAAAGGACCAAAAGCAGAAGAAGCTGAAAAAGCAGGAGCTGATTTTGTAGGAGCAGAAGAATTAATACCAAAAATCCAAAATGAAAACTGGTTTGAATATGATGTAATAGTTGCAACTCCAGATATGATGGGTGTTGTTGGTAGATTAGGTAAAGTATTAGGTCCAAAAGGATTAATGCCAAACCCTAAATCAGGAACTGTTACAATGGATGTAACAAAAGCTATAAAAGAAATAAAATCAGGAAAAGTAGAATATAGATTAGATAAAACTAATATAATCCACTTAGGATTTGGAAAAGTTTCTTTTGGAGCTGATAAATTATTAGAAAACTATGATGCAATAATGGGAGCTATAATAAAAGCAAAACCATCTGCAGCAAAAGGACAATACATAAAAAGTGTATCTGTTTCAACAACAATGGGACCTGGACTATATATTGACCAAAAATAAATATATTAATGCCATAGACAGTAGGCTAGCATAGCTTTAAGTCCTACCGAGGTATAAGATTTGAAACGCAATCTTTATGCCTCGTGGTATAAAGATTTTTGTTATTAAATTTAAAAATTAAATATACTCAGGAGGTGAAACTTAAATGGCAAGTGAAAAAATATTAAACCAAAAGAAAGAAGAAGTATCTAATTTAGCAAATAAAATGAAAGAAGCTAAAATAATACTTCTAACAGATTACAGAGGAATTAATGTTGCTGATGTAACAGGATTAAGAGCTGAACTTAGAAAATCTAATTCAGAATATAGAGTTGTAAAAAATAATATAACAAGAAGAGCTTTAGCTGAAACTGGAATAGAAGGTTTAGATAATTTATTAGAAGGACCAACAGCAGTTGTAATGAATAATGAAGATTATTTAGAAACAGCTAAAACTATATACAACTATAGTAAAGAAAATGATTTTTACAAAATCAAAGGTGGAGTAATTGATGGAAAAGTAATGACAGCTGAAGAAATTATTACTTTAGCAAAATTACCATCAAGAGAAACATTATTATCAATGCTTGCTGGAGCTTTGCTTGGAAATATATCAAAACTTGCAGTTGCTCTTGACCAAGTAAAAATACAAAAAGAAAATGCTTAGATTATAATTAAAAATTATTAGAGTGGCGAACTTATATCGCTAGAGAAAAATAAAAATTTTAGGAGGAATAAAAATGAGTAAAGAAGAAATGATTGAAGAAATCAAAAAAATGACAGTAGTAGAATTAGCAGATTTAGTAAAAGCTATAGAAGAAGAATTTGGAGTATCTGCAGTAGCAGCAGCTGCACCAGCAGCAGGAGCAGGAGCTGCAGCAGCTGAAGAAAAATCAGCATTCAATGTAGTATTAAAAGAAGCTGGAGATCAAAAAATAAAAGTTATCACAGCTGTTAAAAATGCATTAGGATTAGGATTAAAAGAAGCTAAAGATTTAGTTGATGGAGCACCAAAAACATTAAAAGAAAATGTTGCTAAAGCTGAAGCTGAAGAATTAAAAGCTAAACTTGAAGAAGTTGGAGCTGTTATTGAATTACAATAATTCAAATACATAAAAGCACTTGAAATATAGTGCTTTTTTTGTTATTATATATTCATATAAAATAGTAGGAGAAATTAATATGAAAAAATATGGAATAATAACTGCAATGAAAGAAGAAATGCAAGAAATAGAAAAGATAATGAGAGAAATAGAAAAACAAAAAATATATGAATTAACATTTATAAAAGGGAAAATAAACCAAAATGATGTAGTGTTAGTAGAAGCTGGTGTAGGCAAAGTTAATGCTGCAAGAACAACACAAATATTAATAGATAATTTTAAAGTAGATATTGTTATAAATGTAGGATCTGCAGGAAGTGCTAATGATGAATTAGAAATAGGAGATATAGTAATTGGAGAAAAAATAGTTCAACACGATTTTGATATTACAGCTTTTGGGCATCCAAAAGGATTTATTAGTAATGTAGGGCAATTCTTAGAAAGTGATAAAAAGTTAATAAATGAATTTGAAAAAATAGCATTAAACCAAGAAGATGAATTTAATATTAAAATAGGCACAGTTGCATCTGGTGATATATTTTGTACAGACATAAAAATGAAAAATAAAATAAGAGAAAAATTTAATGCTGATGCAATAGAAATGGAAGGCGCAGCAATAGCACAAGTATGTAAATTAGATAAAGTACCATTTATAATAATAAGAAGTATATCTGACAAGCCAAATGGTAACAATAATGTTACATTTGATAAGTTTTTAGAAAAGGCTTCAAAAAGATGTGCACAAATATTAAAAAAAGTAATTTGACAAAAATTGTATAAAAATGCTCAAAGAAATTGATTTTCTTATAAAAATATGATATAATAATATTGTATTTTATAAAAAGAGAGGAGTATCCTTATTTAAGGAGAATAATATGGGAAAAATAAAAGAATTAATAAAGAGTTTTATAAATCCAGCACCAGAAGAACAAACATTTAGAGAATTAGCACTAGAATCTGGAATAAGCGAAAATGAATTAAATGAATTAAATAAAACAATGAACGGAATTGACTGGGGAAAATTTGCGAGGGAAGATGAAGAAACTAGAGCTACTAAAAAAGGCAGACAATCTTTAAGTAAAAGCAGATTAGAAGAACAACAGCAAAATAAAAAACTACTAGCAAGAGAAAAAGAAGTAGGAGAAGAAAGAGAATAAAAAGAGAATTAGAGAGAAATTTAATTCTCTTTTTTTGTGTGTATGAATAAATTATACTAAATAAAAAAATAAAAAAAATTAGTAAAAAATGTTTACATTTGTCAATATTTTGTATACAATGTATAAAGGAAAATTTTAGCGAAACAAAAGAAAATTGGACTCGAGAAAGGGGTAAATCAATGAAAATATTGATGTTAACATGGGAATATCCACCAAGAGTAGTAGGTGGAATAGCAAGAGTAGTTTATGACTTATCACATAGGTTAATAAAAGACGGGCATGAAGTCACTGTAGTAACATATAGAGAAGGAGATACACAATATTTTGAAGATGACAAAGGAGTAAAAGTATACAGAGTAGACAATTATATGATAAATCCAAACAATTTTATTGATTGGATAATGCAAATGAATTTCAATATGGTAACAAAAGTAAATCAAATTATTGCAGAACAAGGAAAATTTGATGTTATACATGCACATGACTGGCTAGTAGCCAATGCAGCCAAAACTATTAAAAATTCATATGATATTCCAATTGTTGCAACAATACATGCAACAGAAGCGGGAAGAAATAGTGGAATACATGATGAAACACAAAGATACATAAATGATACTGAATGGATGCTTACATATGAAGCGACAGAAGTAATAGTAAACAGTAATTATATGAAAGGTGAAATTCAAAGGCTATTTGGATTACCATTTGAAAAAATAAATGTTGTAGCAAACGGAGTAAATCTAAATAAATTTTCAGGAATTGATAGAGATTATTCATTTAGAAGAAGATATGCAATGGATAATGAAAAAATAATTCTATTTATGGGAAGATTAGTATATGAAAAAGGAGTTCAACATTTAATATCAGCAATGCCAAAAGTATTAGCAGGATATCATGATGCTAAACTTGTAATTGCAGGTAGAGGTGGAATGATGGACCAACTTAAGGCTCAAGCAGATGCGTTAGGTTTAGGACCAAAAGTTTATTTTGCAGGATACATGAGCGGAAAAGATGTAGAAAAAATGTATAAAGCAGCTGATATATCAGTATTTCCAAGTACATATGAACCATTTGGTATAGTTGCACTAGAAGGAATGCTTGCTGAAAGACCTGTTGTAGTATCAGATGCATGTGGACTAGGAGAAATTGTAGATCACAGAGAAACAGGAATGAAAAGTTATTGTGGAAATCCAAATTCAATAGCAGATTCAATACTAGAACTATTATATAATCCAGAATTATGTGCTAATATTGTAAAAAAAGCAAAAGCAAAGGTAAAAAACAATTATAACTGGACAAAAATAGCACAAGATACTCATTTTACATATCAAAAAGCAATATGTGAAACAATGGCAGAAAGACAAAGACATCAACTTGAACAAGAAAAAGCTCTAAAAGCAAAAAAAGCAAAAGGAGCAGAAAAAGAGATAACAAATCTTTTAACATTCAAAAAACGTCAAGCATACGCATAAAAATACAGAAATCGGTTCTTTTTAATAAAGAGAATCGATTTAAAATATTAGGAGGAAAAAAATGAATGTATATGATACAGCTAATAAATTAGCACAAGAAATAAAACAATCAGAAGAATATAATACATATAAAATAGCAAAAGAAGCTATAAATTTAAATATAGAATTAAAAAGCAAAATAGAAGAATTTGAAAAAGCTAGATATGAAGCTCAAATAGTAGCACTTCAAACAGGAAAAGATGACGAAAATAAAATGAGACATGTTCAAGAACTATATGGTGAATTAATACAAAATCAAGAAGCAAGTAAGTATTTTGATGCAGAAATGAAATTTAATATTTTAATAGCAGATGTTAATAAAATAATAGGACAAGCAGTACAAGAACTTATGAAATAATTGAATTGATTTATAATGTAATTAGTGGCAATAAAAAGAAAGGACTTAAACTATGGAACTAATTATAATATTAATAACAATATTATCTATATTAATTGTAAATTCAATGATGAAAATAGATAAAAAAGAAATGGAAAAAATAGCATTAGACGAAGAATTAAATAAAATAGCTGAAAAATATCCTAAAAATATAGAGATATGTAAAACAATATTAAATAAACTTGGAAATAAAACAACAAAAATAGAAGAAGATATAAATTCAGAAACGACTTTGTATATAGCAATTCAGGATAAGATATCTATAGGAAATACACATAATAGTTATACACGAATACAAACAATGGCACATGAGTGTTTACATTCTGTGCAAAGTAGAAAATTATTAATATTTAATTTTATATTTTCAAATTTATATATAATTTATATGATTATAATTTATGGATTACTAATTTTTAATAAATTATCTAATGAAATAATGTATTCAAATATACTTTTAATTTTGGGATTTACTAATTATACAATAAGAATATTTTTAGAGAATGAAGCAATGATTAAGGCAGAATATATAGCAAAAGAATATATAGAAGAACAAAACATATCTTCAAAAGAAGAAATAAAAAAATTATGTGAAGGATTTAAAAAATTAAACAAAGGATGTATTAAAGGAACAAATTGTAGTTTATTCACTAAAAACATATTAAAAGTTACTATTTTTAACATTCTAGCATTGATTTTTTAGGAAATATGTGGTAAAATATCTTAGTAAAATTAACAAATAAAATCGTTAGGAGGAACACCAAATGCAAATAGTCAAAATGATATTAGTCGTAGTAGACTTAATAGTATGTTTAGCAATAACAATATTAGCAATGATTCAATCAAAAGACGATGCTGGATTATCATCAACAATTACAGGTTCATCTACAAATAATTTCTTTGAAAAAAATAAAGGTAGAACAAAAGAAGGAAGATTAAAAAGATGGACAATAATTTTAGGAATAGCATTTATAATAATAACAATTGCTCTTTCTATAATATATATAGCATAGTTAATGAAGCGGTTTCTCAAAAAAGAACCGCTAATTTGTGTTTTTAACAGCAAATTATAATCAAAAAGGAGAAATGATGGAAAAAGAAACAATTATAGGAACATTTAGAAAAAATCAAAAAGGCTTTGGGTTTGTAAAAATAGATGGGCAAGAAGATGAAATATTTATAGCTAAAGAAAATACTTTTAATGCTTTAAATGGTGATACTGTTAGTATTGAAATAATACACCAAGAAGATAAGGAAAGAGATAAGAAAAGAGAAGGAAAAATTATTAAAATAATAAGACATGAAAAAAATACTGTTGTAGGTATATTTCAAAAAAGTAAAAATTTTGGTTTTGTAGTTCCTGATGATAAAAACTTTGGAACAGATATATTTATTTCAAAAGCTAATTGGGGAAAAGCAAGAAATAATCATAAAGTCTTAGTAAAGATAATAAAATATCCTGAAAAAGGAAGAAATGCAGAAGGAGAAATAATAGAAGTTTTAGGTGGAGTTAATGAAGCAGGAGTAGATATGCTTTCATTAATAAAACAATATGAACTACCATACAAATTCCCAGAAGAAGTTGTAGATGAAGCAAAAGCATTTGGAAATAAAATAAAAGAACAAGATTTTAAAGATAGAATAGATTTAAGAGGGCAAACAATTTTTACGATAGATGGAGAAGATGCAAAAGATTTAGATGATGCAATACATGTAGAAAAATTAGAAAATGGAAATTATAAATTAGATGTGCATATTGCAGATGTCAGCCATTATGTAAAAGAAAAAACAGAACTTGATAAAGAGGCATATTTAAGAGGAACAAGTATCTATATGTTGGGAAGAGTAATTCCAATGTTGCCACGAGAACTTTCAAATGGAATTTGTAGCTTAAATGCTGGAGAAGATAGATGTACTCTATCATGTTCAATGGAAATAACCCCAAATGCTAAAATTATCGATTCTAATATATACAAGGCTGTCGTTAGAGTAACTGAAAGAATGTCTTATACAGATGTACAAAAAATATTAGATAAATCAGACAAAGAAATTTTAGAAAAATATGAAAAATATATTTCTGATTTTGAACTAATGGCAGAATTAGCTAACATACTAAAAAACAAAAGACGAGAAAATGGTTACTTAAACTTAGATATACCAGAAAGCAAAATAATACTTGATGAAAATGGATTTGCAGTAGATGTAAAAAAATATGAGACTTATTTTTCAAATGAAATAATAGAACAGTTTATGCTAATAGCAAATGAAACTGTTGCAGAAAAATTTTATTGGTTACAAGCCCCTTTTATTTATAGAAATCATGAGGCACCAGATTTAGATAAAATAAAAGATTTGAATAAAACATTATTTAATTTTGGGTATAAAATAAAAATCTCAAAAGAAGATATTGTATATCCAAATGAATTTGCAAAAATTCTAGAAGATGTTAAAGGAAAACAAGAAGAAAAGGTAGTATCAAATATAATATTAAGAACTCTTAGAGTTGCTAAATATGAAGCGGAAAATAAAGGACATTTTGGAATTGCAAGTAGATATTATTGTCACTTTACTTCTCCAATTAGAAGATATCCAGATTTATTTATACATAGAATAATTTCAAAATATATAGAAAGCAATTACATGGTAAATGATTTTTGGATAAAAAAATATGCCAAAAGAGCTGAAAAAAGAGCTGAAAACTGTTCTGAAAGAGAAAGAACGGCAACTAAAGTAGAAAGAGAAGCTGAAGATATTAAAAAAGCTGAATTTATGGAAGATAAAATTGGAAATGAGTATGAAGGAATTATTTCTTCTGTAACTAATTTTGGAATATTTGTTGAACTTGAAAATACTGTTGAAGGATTAATTAGATATGAAACATTAAAAGATGATTATTATGTATATAATGAAGAACGTAAAGAAGCAATTGGAGAGAATTCTAATAAAGTATATAAGCTTGGGGATAAAGTAAAAATTAGAGTAGTAGATGCAAACAAAATATTAAAGAAAATTGACTTTGAAATTATTGATTAAAGTGATTGACAAATTCCTCCAAAAGTACTATAATTACTAGGTACAAGGAAAATGGAAACGAACATTATTAAAAATAATGACTAACGAACAACACACCTCAATGTGTTGTTCTTTTTATGAAAAAATATTTTAAAAGAAAGGAGTATATGAATATTTAATTTATTAAATATTCATAAAAATTAAAAATGGAACAATCAAATTTAGGAACAGAAAAATAGAAAATCAAGCAAGTCAGCATTTTTAACATTATCAAGACAAATATTATTCTTTACACCAATAGCAATAATATTAGCTAAATTCTTTAATATAATGGGAGTTATATATGCTGGACCTGTATCTGATGGAATTGCATTTATAATAGCAGTTATACTATTAGTTATTGAAATGAAAAATCTTGGAAAACAAACTAATGAAAGTTACATAGTAAGTGATGAAGTAAACACAAAAAATCAAAATAGTAATATAATAATAACAATAGCAAGAGAATATGGTTCTGGCGGAAGATATGTTGGAAAACTATTAGCAAAAATGCTAGATTTAAAATTCTATGACAAAAATTTAATAAGAATAGTATCTGATGAAAGTGGACTATCTGCATCATATATAGAAGAAAATGAGCAAAATATACATGGAAATCTTCTTTCAAGTTTTAACACACAATATTATAATAATTTATCAAATGATGATAATTTATTTATAGCTGAAAGTAACGCAATTAGAAATATTGCTGAAAAAGGTGGATGTGTAATTGTTGGAAGATGTTCAAATTATATTTTAAGAGATAATAAAAATATTATAAGTATCTTTTTATATAGTGATGATAATAACAAAATTAAAAGAGCTGTTAAATATTATGGACTAAAAGAAGAAAATGCATTAAAAGAAATAAATAGAATAAATAAAAACAGAGAAAAGCATTATAATTATTATACACATGAAAAATGGAGAAATATTAATAATTATGACTTAAGCATAAATGTAGATAAATTAGGAATCGAGAAAACAGCTGAGTTTATTGCTAAGTTTGTAGAAAATAAAAAATTAGAATTTGCACAAAATTAGAGCAAATTCTAATTTTTTTCTCAAAAAAAGAGGGAATTATGTAAAATACGTCGAATAATATTATTATGTATAATTATGTGTAGGAGAGTGAGAAATGTTACGATATAGTGACGAACTTATAGAAGAAGTAAGGCAAAGCAATGATATAGTAGATATAATTTCACAATACGTACATTTAACAAGAAAAGGAAGAAATTATTTTGGATTATGTCCATTTCATAATGAAAAGTCACCATCTTTTTCAGTATCTCCAGATAGACAAATATTCCATTGCTTTGGGTGTGGAGTAGGAGGAAACGTATACACATTTTTAATGAAAATAGAAGGAATAACTTTTAAAGATGCAGTAGAACAATTAGCAGAAAGAGCCAATATTCAATTACCAGTACTAAATAATAATGCAGACAATGCAAGAGAAGAATTAAAAGCAAAAGTATACAAAGTAAATGAATTTACAGCAGAATTTTATCATCAAAACTTATATAAACCAACAGCAAAAATAGCACAAGAATATGTTAAAAAAAGAAAAATGAATAGAGATACACTAGAAGCATACCAAATAGGCTATTCTGGAAAATTTGATGAATTATATCAAGCTTTAAAAAAACAAGGATTTGCAGAAAAAGAAATATTAGAATCAGGTTTAGTAAACAAAAATGACAATGGAAAATATATAGACAGATATAGAAATAGACTAATGTTTCCAATATGTGATGTAAGAGGAAAAGTAATTGCATTTGGCGGCAGAGTGCTAGATGATTCAAAGCCTAAATATATAAATTCTCCAGAAAATATAGTATATAGTAAAGGAAGACATTTATTTGGACTAAATGTAGCTAAAAAATATTCAAAAGAAAAAATAATAATAGTAGAAGGATATATGGATGTTATATCTTTATACCAAAGAGGAATAATGAATGTTGTTGGAGCATTAGGAACAGCATTAACAGAACAACAAGGATGGTTATTAAGAAAAAGTACAGAGCAAATAATATTAGGCTTTGATGCAGATGGGGCTGGACAAACTGCTGTGGCAAGATCTATGGAAATATTACAAAAAATGGGTTGTGACATGAGAGTTTTACAAATAGAAGGTGCTAAAGATCCAGATGAATTTATTGTAAAATTTGGAGAAGGAAGATTCAAATTAGCAGTAGAAAATGCAATATCACTAGTAGAATTTAAAGTCAAAAACTTAAAAAAAGAATTAAATTTAGAAAACACAGGAGATAAAATTAAATTCCTAAATGAAATTTCAAAAATATTATCAAAAGTTCAAAATACCATGGAAAGAGAAGTATACATAGAAAAAATAGCAAAAGGGTATAATATATCAAAAGAAGCTATATATGCAGAAGTAAACAAAATGATATATACAGGTGAAAAAACTGAAAAAATTTTGCAAAACAGAAAAGTACAAGTAAACCAAATAAAAAAAGAAGAAACAACTGATATTGATGAGGACTTAACTAAAAGAGAAAATACAATAATATCATTATTGTTAGATGCTAATATAGAAATATTTCAAAAAATAAAAAAATATCTCAAACCAGAAGATTTTAGACATCCAATAAATAAAAAAATTGCTATAAAATTGTATGAAGAATTAGAAAAAGAAGATCCAAATATCAATAAATTGGTAGACGAATTAGATGAAGAAGCTCAAAATCACATAACAATGGTAATGGCTACAGAATATGAAATAGAAAATGCAGAAAAAGCGGTAGATGATATTTTGCAAAAATATGAAAGAGAAAAATTAGAAATAAAAAAACAAGAAATTTTAAAAAAATTAGAAACAGAACAGCAGGAAGATTTAAAAAAGCAACTAGGTAAAGAATTAAGTAATATAATTATAGCATTAGCTAAAATTAAATAGGGGTGAATTTTTGTGAATAGTAAAAAAGATGAAAACCAAATGCAAATTGAAGAAATGTCATTAAATGAAACGGAAGTAAAAAAAGATGAAAATGAAGAAAATGAAAAAGTAAAAAATATAGTAAAAAAAGCCAAAGAAAGTGGTAAAATGACATATGGCGAACTTGCAAAAGAATTAGAAGATACTAATCCAGAGCAAATAGACAAAGTATTTGATGCATTTGAAGAAATGGGAGTAAATCTTTTAAATGATGACTTTGAAGATGAACCAGATGTAGATGATTTGAAAGAAGTAGAAAATTTAAAATTAGATGAAATTACAGATACTAGTTTTGAAGGAATTAGTGTAGATGATCCTGTAAGAATGTATCTAAGAGAAATAGGAAAAATACCTTTACTTTCATATGAAAAAGAACTTGAATTAGCACAAAGAATATTAAATAATGATGAAGAAGCAAAACAAGAACTAGCAGAAGCAAATTTAAGACTTGTTGTAAGTATTGCTAAAAAATATGTAGGAAGAGGAATGCTATTTTTAGATTTGATACAAGAAGGAAATATGGGACTAATAAAAGCAGTTGAAAAGTTTGACTATACTAAAGGATTTAAATTTAGCACTTATGCTACATGGTGGATAAGACAAGCAATAACAAGAGCTATAGCAGACCAAGCAAGAACAATAAGAATTCCTGTACACATGGTAGAAACAATTAATAGATTGATACGTACATCAAGACATTTATTACAACAATTAGGAAGAGAGCCAAGTCCAGAAGAAATTGCAAAAGAAATGGATATGTCTGTTGAAAAAGTAATGGAAATTCAAAAAATAGCACAAGACCCGGTATCTTTAGAAACACCAATAGGTGAAGAAGATGATAGTCATTTGGGAGACTTTATACAAGATGAAGATTCACCAGCTCCACACGATGCTGCATCATATACATTATTAAGAGAACAATTAGAAGAAGTAATGAATACATTAACACCAAGGGAAGCAAAAGTATTAAAACTAAGATTTGGATTAGAAGATGGAAAAGCTAGAACTCTTGAAGAAGTTGGAAAAGAATTTGATGTAACAAGAGAAAGAATAAGACAGATAGAAGCAAAAGCATTAAGAAAATTGCGTCATCCAAGCAGAAGTAAAAAATTAAGAGATTATATGAACTAAAAAATTATATATATAGCCGATTCCATTTTGTCAGACTATGGCATTTGGTATCGGCTAATTTAATATAAAGGAGGAAATATATATGATAAATAATGTTGATATGGAAATGATAAGTCAAATAGCAATAGTAATAGGAATAATATTAATTTTTAAAATTTTAAGTTCATTTGTAGCTGGAATAATAATAAAAATTTTAAATTCAAATAAAAAAGAAAAAAGAAATGTAAAACAAAATCCATTTTATTTACCATTAAAGACAATATTCACATTTATAGGAATATTTATTGCATTAAATATGGTAAAAGAAATAATTCCAATTGATTCTGTTACAGAAAGCATAATAACTAAAATAGTTAAAATTGCACTTATAATATTTGTAGCTAAAGCTTTTGGAGAAGGACTAAATGAAAAAAATAGTATATTTTTAAAAATAAAAAGTAAAAAAGGTAAAGAAATAGATCAAGCAACAATTTCAGGAATTTTTAAAGTTATCAGAATAATGATATATATTATTGCAGGATTTATGGTAATTTCCGAATTTGGATATGATTTAACAGGGTTTATTGCAAGTCTAGGAATTGGTGGTGTTGTAATAACACTTGCTGCCCAAGATACAGCAAAGAGCTTAATAGGTGGAATATTAATATTTTTAGATAAACCATTTAAAGTGGGAGATTATATAAAAGTAGGACAATATGAAGGGACAATAGAAGAAATAAAATTTAGAAGTACTAATATTAGGACACTAGATAATTCTGTATTACATATACCTAATTCAGAAATGTCAATATCAGCAGTAACAAATTATAGTGAAATGGAAAAAAGAAGATATTATACAAAATTAACATTAGAATTAGAAACAAAACTTGAAAAAGTAGAAATTGTTAAAAATGAAATACAACAAATGCTAGAAAAAACTGAATCTATAATAACTGATACTATAAGTGTAAAATTTCAAAATATTTCTGATAATGGAATTGAAATTATTGTAGTAGCATATATAAATGAAACAGACTATGGAAGATATATGGAAATAAGAGAAAAAATTAATTATGATATATTGACAATTTTACAACAAGAAGGTGTGGAACTAGCCTATAATACACAAACAATATATGTTAAAAAGTAATCAAAAGTTCACAAAATAGACATAAAAAACAAGTATAATATAAAAAACATATATTATGGAGGAAATTTTAATGGAAGGAATGCATATTCTAGTTGTAGATGATGAATCAAGAATGAGAAAATTATTAAAAGACTTTTTATCTACAAAAGGTTACCATATATTAGAAGCAGAAGATGGAGAAAAAGCTTTAGAAATATTTGAAGAAAATAGAAACAAAATTAAATTAATATTATTAGATGTAATGATGCCTAAATTAGACGGATGGTCTGTTCTTAGAAAAATTAGACAAGAATCAAAAGTTCCAGTAATAATGCTAACAGCTAGAGGAGAAGAACAAGATGAATTATTTGGCTTTGAACTTGGAGTAGATGAATATATATCAAAACCATTTAGTCCTAAAATATTAGTGGCAAGGGTTGATGCTATATTAAAAAGAGTATATGGAGATGCAAAAGAGATAAAAGACTATGATGGTATAACAATAGATCAAGAAGGAAGAACTGTAAAGGTAGATGGAAAAGCAGTTGACTTAAGCTTGCGAGAATATGAACTTTTAAAATATCTTTTAGACAATGAAAATATTGCTCTATCTAGGGATAAAATATTAAATAATGTTTGGAACTATGATTATTATGGTGATTCAAGAACAATAGATAGTCATATAAAAAAAATTAGACATAAATTAGGTAAAAAAGGAAAATATATAGAAACAATAAGAGGAATAGGTTATAAATTCGAAATAAAGAAATGAGGAAAAATCATTGAAAACAATAACTAAGCCAATAAAATCAGTTAGAGGAAAACTATTTATTACATTGTGTGTAGTAGTACTATCAATTATACTATTTCTAATAATTGTAAATAGTGTAGTATTAGAAAAATATTATCAATATACAAAAAGTAATCAATTAAAACAGCTATTTGAAACAATTAATTTATATTACAATGGAGAAATAGTAATTGATGATATAGAAGATGAGCTTGATCAAACTTCTATAAAAAATAATTTTGATATTATAATAAAAAATCAACAAGGAAATATTACATATATGTCAAATAAAAATTTTTTATCAAATATCAAAATAGTTATGGAATTTTGGGGAGCAAATAAAAATCAAGAATATGAAATTATTGAAGAAACAAATAGACTACAAATAAGAACCATAAAAGACACAGAAACAAAAATAAATTATATAATGCTATCAGGTAAATTAGATAATGGTTATGAAACATATGTTAGAATTCCACTATCTTTTATACAAGAAAGTGTAAGAATATCAAATAGATTTTTATATACACTAGCTGGAATAACAATAATAATTGGAGGAATTGCAATAATATATATTTCAAAAAGATTTAGTAACCCAATTTCAGAGCTTAATAATATTGCAAAGAAAATGGCAAATTTAGATTTTAGCCATAAATATATTGTTACAAAAGAAGATGATGAAATAAATGAACTAGGAAAAAGTATAAATGAAATGTCTAACAAGCTTGAAAAAACAATTAATCAATTAAGAAATACTAATATAGAATTAGAAAAAGACATTGAAAAAAAATCTAAAATAGATGAGATGAGGAAAAGCTTTATATCTGATGTATCACATGAATTAAAAACACCAATAGCCTTAATTCAAGGATATAGTGAAGGTTTACTTGAAAATGTGAATACTGATGAAGAAAGTAGGAAATTTTATGCTGAAGTTATACTAGACGAAACCAACAAAATGGATAAAATGGTAAAACAATTACTTGAATTAACTAAGTTAGAATATGAAAAAAGAGAATTTAATGATAGAGTATTTAATATTGTTGAATTAGAAAAAGAAATTGTTAGAACTTCACAAGTAATGATAAATGACAAAAATACAAAAGTATTATTTGAAACAGATGAAAAAATAAATGTTTTTGCAGATGATATGTATATAAGCCAAGTAATTACAAATTATTTAACAAATGCAATAAAGCATGTTAAAGAAGTTGATGGTCAAAATTATATAAAAGTAACTAATTTAATTTATGAGGACAGAAAAAAAGTAAGAGTAAATATTTTTAATACTGGTGAAAATATTTCAAAAGAAAATCTAAATCGTATTTGGAACAGATTTTTCAAAGTAGATGAAGCTAGAAACAGAAATGACGGAGGAAGTGGAATTGGATTATCAATTGTTAGAGCTATAATGAATAATTATGGAAATGACTATGGAGTTGAAAACAAAGAAAATGGGGTTGAATTTTATTTTGAAATGAATTTAAGTGATAAAGATGTTTAACAAAAATAGCAAGTGATACTTGCTATTTTTACTATTTTAAGATAAAATACAACAAAAAGAAATATGAAATAAATAACAAAAACAACAAGAAAAGGTGAAAAACATGTATTTAAAAAGATTAGAAATGCAAGGATTTAAATCTTTTGCAGATAAAACTATATTAGAATTTATGCCAGGAATAACAAGTGTTATTGGACCAAATGGATCTGGTAAAAGCAATATAGCAGATTGTATTAGATGGATTCTTGGAGAACAAAGTATGAAATCTTTAAGAGGTTCAAAAACGCAAGATGTTATATTTTCAGGAACTCAAAATAGAAAATCTTTAGGATTTGCAGAAGCATCATTAGTATTTGATAATACAGATGGAACTTTACCAATAGAATATTCTGAAGTAACAATTACAAGAAAGATTTATAGAAGCGGTGAAACAGGGTATTATATAAATAAAGTTCCATGTAGATTAAAAGATGTTGTTGAATTATTCATGGATACTGGAATAGGAAGAGATGGATATTCAATAATAGGGCAAGGTAAGATTGATGAAATATTAAGTAGTAAATCAGAAGATAGAAGACATATTTTCGAAGAAGCTGCTGGAATTGTAAAATATAGAGCCAGAAAAGAAGAAACAGAAAAGAAATTAGAACAAACAAAACTTAATCTTTTAAGAATAAATGACATATTAAAAGAAATAGAAAATAATCTAGAACCATTACAATTGCAATCAGAAAAAGCAAAAAAATATTTGAATTTAAGAGAAGAATTAAAAAATATTGAAATAGGGTTATTTATATTTAATATAGAAAAATATAAAAAAGCTCTTGAAGAATTAGCAAATGATGAAGAAATAATGAAAACAACATTAAGACAGGAAGAAGGCAAACTTGAAAAAATAAAAATTTTAAAAGAAGAATTAAAAGATAGCATAGATGAAATAACAATTCAAATTGAAAATATACAAAATATAGGTTTTGAAAGCCAAAAAGAAATAGAAAAGATGAATTCAAATATTAATGTTGCAAATGCTAAAATACAAAATAATGAAGAAAATATTGGAAGGTATAAAAATGAAATTATAGAACTAGAAGAAAAAATAAGCAATTTAAAAGAAGAAATAGAACAAAAGCAAAATAAAAAAGATAATTTGAAACAAAATAAAGAAAAATTTGAAAATGAGCTAAAACAAAAGGAAGAAGAATTAAGAAAATTAACAGCAAACTTAAGCTTAAAAGAACTTGAAATAGAAAAATTGAAAAAACAAGTAGAAGAAAATACAGACAAAAAATATGAATTACAATCAGAAACAAATAAACAAATAGCTAATTATGAGAATTTTACACAACGACAAGTTCAATTAAAAAAAGAAATATCAAATACCATCTTAGACTTAGATAGAACAAGAATGAACAAAGAAGATATTGTAAAAGGATTTAATGAAATAGAAGCAAGAAGAAACAAGATTCTAAAATCATTAGAAGAAATAGAAGAACAAAAACAAAAAGTTGATAAAAAAATTGAACAATTTGATTCTGAAATAGTAAACAATACAAATGAAATAAGAATAAAACAGTCAAGATATAATTTCTTAGTAGAAACAGAAAAAGAAAAAGGAGGTTACCAAAAAAGTGTCAAATCTTTGTTATTAGATTGTGAAAAAAATCCAGAACTTAGAAAAGGAATGCATGGGGTTTTGGCAAATATAATTTCAGTACCAAATGAATATGAAACTGCAATTGAAATGTGTTTAGGAATAAGCTTACAGAATGTTGTAACAGAAACAGAAGAAGATGCAAAAAAATTAGTAGAATACTTGAGAACAAATAATTTAGGAAGAGCATCATTTTTACCAATTACATCAGTAAAAGGGAAAAAATTAGAAAACATAAAAGGAAAAAAAGAAGGTATTATAGGAATTGCATCAGATTTAATTTCTTTTGATTCAAAATATGAACAAATAATATTAAATTTACTTGGACGAACTGTTGTAGTTGATAATATGAAAAATGCAATCAAACTTGCAAAAGAAAATCAATATTCATTTAGAATAATAACAATAGAAGGAGATATAATAAATTCATCTGGAGCTATAACAGGAGGCTCTGTTACTAAAAAAACTGTAAATATTTTGGGAAGAAGTAGAGAAATAGAAAACATTCAAAAAGAGATAGAATTATTAAAAAACAAAAATAAAAAACTTGAAAAAGATAAAGCAGAATATATAGATTCTTCAAAAAATATTATAGAAGAAGCGGAAAAGAAAAAACAAGAATTACAAGAAACAGATATTAATTATGCAACAGAAAAACAGAAAGTTATATTAATAGAAGAAAATATTGAAACAATTCAAAAAAGAATTGAAAAGTTAAAACTAGAAGATTTAAAAATTGAAGAAAGTAAAGTTTCTATACAATCTACTCAAGAGCAAAATGAAAAACAAATACAAGAAATTATTAAGCAAAATAGTGAAAACCAAAAAATTATTGATGATTTTTCAAATTCAAATAAAGATAGTCAAAAATATATTGATGATTTGAATTTAGATATAACAAACTTAAAAATATCAGTTTCTTCTTTTAATGAAAGTGAACTTTCAATTCAGGAAATGACTGATATGATAAATAAAGAAATAGAAACACATAGTAAAAATAAAGAAAATAAAAAACTTCAGATTGAATCATCAAATGTTGAAAATACAGAATTAAAACAACAAATTGTAAATATAAAACAACAAATTGAAGAAATAAAAGCAAAAGTTGAAAATAGTGGAGAAAATATTTCAAAACTAAAAAAAGAGAGACAGGAGAAAAACGAAAAATTAGCCAGAAAAGAAGAAGAACAAACATCAGAATTTAATACAATTGAAGAATTAAAAGCTCAAGTTACTAAAATAGAAATTAAGAAAACCAAGACAGAGGAAGATATAACAGATATTGTTAATAAAATGTGGGAAGAATATGAGCTTACACCTAACAATGTTGAAAGTTATAGAAACCCTGAAAATGTAGCATTAACTCAAAGGAGAGTAAATCAATTAAGAACAGATATTAAAGAACTTGGAAGTGTTAATATAAATTCAATAGATGAATATAAAAACTTAAAAGATAGATATGATTTCATGTGTGAACAAAGATTGGATTTAGAAGATACAATGTCAAAATTAAGAAAAGTAATTCAAGATATGATGGAAATTATGAAACAACAATTTAAGGAGAAATTTACAATTATTAACCAAAATTTTGGAGAAGTACTTAAGGAACTATTTGGAGGAGGTACTGGAGAAGTTACACTTACAGATGAGAATAATATTTTAGAGTGTGGTATTGATATTACTGTTCAACCTCCAGGAAAAAAAATACAGAGTATGACTCTTCTTTCTGGAGGAGAAAAAGCATTAACTGCGATTGCATTACTATTTGCTATATTAAAAATTAATCCTGCACCATTTTGTGTGCTTGATGAAATTGAAGCCGCTCTTGATGATGTTAATGTATATAGATATGCAGAATATTTAAAGAAGTTTTCTAAAGAAACACAATTTTTAATGATTACACATAGAAAAGGAACAATGGAAGCGGCAGATACAGTATATGGTGTTACTATGGAAGAAAAAGGTATTTCTAAGTTGCTTTCTATAAAATTAAAATAAAAAATAAAAAAATGTCTTCTTAGCACAAGCTAAGAGGGCATTTTTTAAAGTGATATTTTTAAAAATCCAACTAAAATAAGGATTATACCTGAAAACATTGTAAAAAAGTTTTCTGAAATTTTTATTTTTTTTAATAATTTTTTTGAAATTATATTGCCTAAGTTGAGGAAAATAAGCTGAAAACTCGAAATTAGAATAGGTAAAAGAATATCGTTAATGCCAATAATTCCTGAGCCTAAACCAACACAGATTGCATCTATAGATAAACCTAATCCAAGTAAAAGAGCTTCTTGTTTATCGATATCATTTGAACAGTCTATATCATAATTAGTAGTAGGATTATTAAATACTTTATAAATATTATATATTCCTAAAATAATTAAAAATGAAGAACCTAAAAATGATGATATTGTAGGAGAAAGTATAATAGATATATAGTGCCCTAAAAATATTGAACCACATGTAATACAAAAAGATATAGAAAAGATAATAAGATTGCTTATAATATTAATTTTTGTATGTTTTATACCATATATAAAACCAAGTCCAATAGAATCTATACTAACTGATAGTGCTAATAATATACAATTTAATAACATAATAAAACCTCAACAAATTCTAAAAATTCCTATTAAGATTAAAATTATTCCAGAAATTAAAGATAAATTTTTGGTTGAAATTTTAAATCTTTTAAAGAAAATATTAGAAATTAAATTTCCACAATTAACAAAAAAAGTGTGGAAAATAGCCATAAACACAGGTAAAATGAAACTACCTAATCCAATCATTCCGGAACTTAGACTTACACAAGAAGCATCAATTGCAACTGCTATTCCAAGTATAAAAGCTTCTTTTTCATCAATATAGTTAGAATTATCACTATCAAAATTTGTAGAAATATTATTTTGAACTTTATAAATATTATATATTCCAAGTACTATTAAAAGAAAAGATCCAATGAAAGTCGAAACTTTAGCAGAAAATATAATAGAAATATAATGTCCTATAAGTATAGAAATAGATGTTAAGCATAGTAAAATTAAGAAAATTATAATATTACATTTCAAAGGTATTTTTGTCTTTTTTATACCATATGTAATTCCTATACTTAAAGCATCTATACTAGCAGATAGTGCTAGAAAAATGCAATTCAAAATCATTAATTATCCTCCTTTTGAGTATAATATGACTTTAATCTACAAAAAGACACAAAAAAAGTACCAATAATATGTTGGTACTTAAGCAAAATTTATTTTAAATTTTTTAAAGCTTCTATTCTGTCTTCAATACTTGGGTGTGTAGACCATAAGTTAGAAGTTTTTTTCTTATTTCTAAAAGGGTTTACAATATACATATTTTCTGTAGATTGATTTGCAACTTTTAGTTCATTAGGATCATTAGAAATTTTTTGTAAAGCAGAAATTAATCCATCAGGATTTCTAGTAAATTGTATTGCTGTAGCATCTGCTAAGAATTCCCTTTTTCTTGAGATAGCAAGTTGCATTAATTTCCCAAAAATCGGAGCTAAAATTAAAAATATTAATCCTACAATCATTATAATTGCATTTCCTTTATCATTATCATCATTATCTCTAGAGCCACCCCATATAGAGATTCTAGTAAACCAATCAGAAAGTATAACTACAAAGCCTACCATTACAGAAACAACTGCAGAAAGTCTTATATCATAATTTTTAATATGAGATAGTTCATGGGCAATAACACCTTCTAACTCATAATATTCTAGTTTATCTAATAACCCTGTGGTAACACAAATAACAGCATTTTCTGGATTTCTTCCTGTTGCAAAAGCATTTGGTTGAGAATCTTCTACAATATATAACTTTGGAGTACAAGGTAGTCCAGCTGAAATTACTAATGAATCTAATATATTGACTAATTTAAGATTTTCTTCTTTAGTAGCTGGTCTAGCTTTATTTAAACTAAGAACAATTTTATCACTATAATAGTATGAACCAAAAGTTGATAAAATTGAAAAAACTAATGCTATTATTATAGAAACTTCTCCTAAATCTAAGGCCATACATATATAATAAATTATTATAGAAATGAAAACTAAGAATAATACTACTATAATCCAAGATTTCATTTTATTTTTTTCAATATCTTCAAACATGTTTTTATCTCCTTCCAATATAAAAATGCCCGACTCAAAGTTTCCCTAAGGAATAGAGCCGGATTGTAATACTTAATTATTTATTAAAGTCAACTTTAACATTTTTTCTAGCTTCATCATTATCAACTACAAATAAATCTCTTTCTTTAAAATTAAACATATTTGCGATGATATTTGAAGGGAAAATTGCTAATTTTTCATTGTACATTGTTACACTATCATTATAAAATTGTCTTGAAAAAGATATTTTATTTTCAGTATTACGCAATTCTTCAGATAATTCTGAAAAGTTTGTGTTTGCCTTTAAGTCTGGATAATTTTCTGAAACAGCCATAATTGTTTTTAGAGCTCCAGATAATTCTCCATCTAATTTTGCTTTTTCGGCAACAGTTGAAGAATTTGACCATGAAGTTCTTAATGCTGTGATTTTTTCAAAAGTTTCAGACTCATGTGTCATATAACCTTTTACTGTTTCAACAAAATTAGGAATTAAATCAAACCTTCTTTGTAATTGTACATCAATTTGGCTCCATGCATTATCTACTTTTAACTTAGCTTTTACTAAATTATTATATATAGATATAACAAAAGCAATTAAAAGAACAATTACTATTAATGCAATCCACATAGAAATACCTCCTTTGCATTTAATATTATATATGATAACATATGTTACTAAATTTTACAAGATTATAAAAATAAAAAAAATTTTTAGAATTTTTTTTGTACAAGCAGCATATAATATATAAGACCAAGTTTTACCAAGCCTTACGGAAAATGGAAGTTAAATTGTCAAAAATTTGACAAAAAAGTATAAAAAGTGTATAATAAGAATGTCGTTAAAAGGAGGATTTATGATTTTTATGAATAAAAAAGATAGTGGATCTATCTCTATAATGAAAATCATTGGTATAAGTTTAATATTCATACTAATATTTGGTGTAAGTGTAATGGCTACGGAAATAGACATTAGAAGTGTAGAGATAACAATGTCAAATGGATATACAATGACTGTTGTTACAACAAAAACAAATGTAGCTGAAATTTTAAAAGATAATAACATATATATAGAAGAAGATGAAAGAGTAAATCCAAATTTAGAAAGCAATATAACAGAAGAACAAAAAATAACAATTACAAATAAATCAGAACAAGAAGTACAAATTGCTAAAATTTCAGAAAGTGGAATCGAAACATCTTTAGATGAAATATTAAAAAGTTATTCACCAATAATAGAAAAAATAGTAGTAGAACAAGAAACAATACCATATGAAACAATAACAAAAGATGCATCAGCTGGAGCAACAGAAACAAAAAATAGAATAATACAATCAGGAAAAGATGGAATAAAAGAAATTACTTATAAGGTAAAATATCAAAACGACGAAGTAATAGAAAAAACTAAATTATCTGAAACAATAATCCAAGAGCCTGTAGATAAAATTGTACAAATACAAAAAAATGTTACTACTTCAAGATCAGGTTCAACAATATCATCAAATAGTGAAACTAAAATATTTAAAATAACAGCATATTGTTCTTGTGCTAAATGCTGTGGAAAGAAAACAGGAATTACAGCTTCTGGTACAAAAGCAACAGCTGGACGTACAGTAGCAGCATCAAGTCAATTTGCATTTGGAACAAAATTAATTGTAAATGGAAAAGAATATGTTGTAGAAGATAGAGGTGGAGCTATTACAGGAAACAAAATAGATATATATATGGATTCACATGCTGAAGCATTAGCATGGGGTGTAAAATATTTACCAGTACAAGTAGTAAAATAATAATAAAGAAAAGTCAAGGAAAAATTTAGTCCTTGGCTTTTTATTATTTTAAAGCATTAGTTAGATATAAAAATTAATAAAGAAATATGACCAAATTTAGATACTGGTTAATGGTTTTATTGGTGTATACTACCGCAAATTCAGTGATTATAATGTTTTAGTTATTAATAAAAAATATTTTTATATAAATAAAAAACGAAAGAATTTTGTATATCTAAACTTAACTGTATAAATCCTTGTTTAATAGAATGAAGAATGTTCATGTAAAATCTATATTTATGCATTTTTCATAAATTTCTCGGCGCCTTACATAAGTAAAGAAATTATAAAAGTATTTTACGGCACCCTTTCATGAAACATGAACTATTTCCGTAAAATACTTTAATAATTTCTAAACTTATTTCAGTTACATTCAATATTTATTCAAAATACATAAATATAGATTTTGCCTGAATGAAAGAGACTTATTTTATTAAATTAGAATTTATAAGGAAAGTTTAGCTTATTCAAAATTTTGGAGTAAGTTACTTATATAAAAATATTTTAATATAAATATAAAATCTATTAACATTAGCATTTGTGGTAGTATACACCAATAAAAACATTAAACAGTAACTAAATTTACAAAAGATTTATAAAAAACTAATGCAATTTTTCAAGAAACATGTTATAATAAAATTGCCAAGAAATATGAAAAAAGAAACAGGAGGAACAATGAGCCAAGATAAGATAAGAAATTTTAGCATAATTGCACATATTGACCATGGTAAATCAACATTAGCAGATAGACTAATAGAAAAAACAGGAGTACTTTCACAAAGAGAAATGCAAGAACAAGTATTAGACAATATGGAAATAGAAAAAGAACGTGGAATAACAATAAAATCTCAAGCTGTGAGAATGAAATATGTAGCAAAAGATGGACAAGAATATACATTTAATTTAATAGACACTCCAGGACATGTTGATTTTAATTATGAAGTATCAAGAAGCCTAGCAGCTTGTGATGGGGCAATATTAGTAGTAGATGCAAGTCAGGGAGTAGAAGCACAAACATTAGCAAATGTATATTTAGCACTAGAAAATAATTTGGAGATTTTACCTGTAATAAATAAAATAGATTTACCAAATGCAAGGCCAGATGAAGTAAAACACGAAATAGAAGAGATAATAGGAATTCCAGCAATGGATGCACCATGCATATCTGCAAAATCAGGTTTAAATGTAGACGAAGTTTTAGAAAGAATAGTAACTGATTTGCCTGCACCAAAAGGAGAAGTTGATAAGGAAACAAAATGTTTGATTTTTGATTCATATTATGACAATTATAAAGGAGCTGTAGCATATGTAAGAGTTGTAGATGGTACTGTAAAAGTAGGAGACGAAATAAAGTTGATGTCGTCAGGAAAAACATTTACAGTAGCAGAAGTTGGTTACTTTTTGCCAGGAAATTACTTTAATACTCAAGAAATTAAAGCTGGAGAAGTAGGATATATAGCAGCAAGCATAAAAAGCTTAACTGATATACAAGTAGGAGATACAATAACACAAAAAAATAATCCTGCAAAAGAACCATTACCTGGTTATAAAAAAGTAACACCAATGGTATATTGTGGGTTATATCCTATTGATGGAAGCGAATATGAAAACTTGAAAATAGCATTAGAAAAATTAAAATTAAATGATGCAGCATTAGAATATGAACCTGAAACTTCAGCAGCTTTAGGATTTGGATTTAGGTGTGGTTTCTTAGGATTATTACACTTAGAAATAATAGAGGAAAGATTAGACAGAGAATTTGACTTAGGATTAATAACAACAGCACCTTCAGTTATATATAAAGTACATAAAACTACAGGAGAGGTACTAGACATATACAATCCATCTGATTTGCCACATGTAACAGAAATTGCATATATGGAAGAACCTATTGTAACTGCTAACATAATGACACCAAAGGAATATGTAGGAAATATAATGGATATTTGTCAAAATAGAAGAGGAATATTTCTAGATATGAAATATTTAGATGAAAATAGAGTAATATTAACATATGATATGCCATTAAATGAGATAATTTATGATTTCTTTGATAGTTTAAAATCTAGAACAAAAGGATATGCATCATTTGACTATGAATTTAAAGAATACAGAGAGTCAAAATTAGTTAAATTAGATATACATGTAAATGGTGAACCTGTAGATGCATTATCTTTTATTGTATTTAAAGATAATGCATATGCTAGAGGCAAAAAAATGGTAGAGAAACTAAAAACTGTTATTCCAAGACAATTGTTTGCAATACCTTTACAAGCTGTTGTAGGTGGAACTATAATTGCTAGAGAAACAATTTCAGCTATGAGAAAAGACGTTTTGGCAAAGTGTTATGGTGGAGATATAACAAGAAAGAAAAAATTACTTGAAAAACAAAAAAGAGGAAAAAAGAGAATGAGACAAATAGGTAATGTAGAAATGCCACAAGAAGCATTTTTATCAGTCTTAAAACTTGATGAAGAATAATATTGAAAGGAGCCAAAATGAAAAACAAGGGAAATAAACCTAACAAAAAATCAATTGAAAAAATAGCAAATGTAAAAGTAAATGATAAAGAAAATAAAAAATTTGATGATCAAATAGAAGGAAGAAATTCTGTTTTAGAACTGTTGGAAAGTGGAAAAGATATTAATAAAATATTTGTAACAAGAGGCGAAAAACACGGATCTATAAATAAAATATTAGCAATAGCAAAAGAAAGAAAAATAATTGTTGTAGAAAAAGATAAAAAACAAATGGAAGAAATTGCTCAAGAAGAAAATTATCAAGGAGTAATAGCTATAGTACCACCATTTGAATACGTTGAAATAGAAGATATTCTAGATTATGCAAAAGAAAAAAAAGAAGATCCATTTGTGATAATACTAGATGGAATAGAGGATCCACATAATTTAGGATCAATAATTAGAACTGCAGAAACTGCAGGCGTACATGGAATTATAATTCCAAAAAGAAGATCAGCACTAGTAAATAGTACGGTAAATAAAGCTTCTGCTGGAGCAGTAGAACATATGAAAATAGCTAGAGTTACAAATATTTCTGACGCTATTGAAAAATTAAAACAAGAAGGTCTATGGATATGTGGAACAGATGTAAATGCCTCAAAATATTATTATAATCAAGATTTAACAGGACCTCTTGGAATTGTAATAGGAAACGAGGGAAAAGGAATAAGCGAAAAAGTAAAGAAGAATTGTGATTTTAATGTAAAAATTCCTATGAAAGGTAAAATATCATCATTAAATGCATCTGTATCTGCAGGAATAATTATGTATGAAGTTGTAAAACAAAGAATAATAAAATAAGTAAAGGTAAAAGGAGAATCAAATGAAAAAAAATAATAAGTTGGTAATAATAATAAGTATAATTTTAATATTAGGAATTGTAAGTGCAGTATTTGCATATTTATATTTAATGACAGACATATTTAGAACCAATCAAGAATTATTTGTAAAATATTTTGCTAAAAATATAGAAACTTTAGAAAAAGTAACAGACTTAAAAACAGCAGAAATTTATGAAAACTTAGAAAATGAAAACAAATATGAGTCAAACATGAATTTCAAAATCAATTATTCTGAAGGAGGAGAAATTTCAAATCCACTAAATAATTTGACTGCACAAATAGATATACAAAAAGACAATGAACAACAATATTCATACACAGATGCAAAACTACTATATGAGGATGAAACATATTTAGAAGCAGAATATATAGAAGAACAAAATGTGTATGGAATTAGATTTCCATATGCTATACAGCAATTCATAACTGCAGAGGAAGAAGAAAATGTAGAAAATATACTAGAAGAATCAAATTTATTACCTGAAGAAAGTGAAAATGTCTTAGATTTATTAGAAAATGATGAAAGAATGGCTAATTTAAAAAATAGATATTTAGGAATAATTTTGAACCAAATAGGTAATGGAGATTTTCAAAAACAAAAAAACATATTACTAACATATAATAATAAAGAGATTAGTACAAATGTATATTCATTATTATTAAATAGTGAACAAGTAGAAAACATACTAGTAGATATTTTAAATAATATGAAAACAGATCAAGAAATATTAGAAATTGTTAATGATAAAACACAATTTGAAGAAGATATAGATATGATTATAGAAAATATTTCTGAAGAAATAGAAATCCCAGAGATAAAGATAACAGTATATGAATATCAAAAAAATACAGTAAAAACTGTTTTTGAGATTGGAAAATTTAATATTTCAATAGAGAATATAGAATATCAAAATGAAATTATATCAAAAATAAATATTTCAAAAGCTGAAGATAATACAACAATACAATTTGATATTGATAAACTAAACAATGAAAATACTGAGGAATTTAATTTTTCTATTAATGTAGTTGAAGGTGATGAAATATATAACATAAAGTTATTGAGTACAATGCAACAATTAAATAATGAAATCAAAGTAGATTCAGAAATTTCATATAATAAAGATATAACAACAATTTCACTAACATTAGAAAATGATATAAAAGTTATAGATACTATTGAAAAAAAGGAAACACTAACTACTGAAAACAGTAGAATGCTAACATCACTTGAAGAAAGTAAAAGAAGTCAAATGGTTGAAATAATAAAAAATATAGTAATTGAAAAAACAACTGAAAGAATTAATTTATTAATGGAAAAAATGAATTTTACCAGTTCAGAAGAATCTGATACAGAAAACGGAACTTCACAAATTGAAATAAATAAATTTAATGCAAAATTTGAATTTTATACAGGAGATGAAGTTTCTACTGATACTGTTAAAGAATTACTAAATGTTGTAAAAAATAATATTAATAGTTATGAATTTGTAACTCAAACTACTACAGAAAATTCTGAAAATGTTAGTGTAGAAAATGAGAAACTTAATGTAAAAATAAAAATAGAAAAAGATAAAACAGATGAAGAAGGAATAAATAAAATTCTTGAAAAAATAAGTTCTAACAAAAAATATAAAGTAACCATAACTTATAATGATGAAAATGGTTTGATAGAATATATAAACATAGTAGAAGTATAGAATGCAGAAAGGAGGGTATATGAATCAAATTTTAGTTACAGAAAAAATATATGTTACGCCGGAATTGAAAAGAAAAAAGAAAATATATAAAATATTATTCATGATATCAATATTTTCTATAATAACTTTATTCTCAATGTACATATATGCGGAATATGATAGAAATAAGGATGAAAGCATTTCAGAAGATATATTGTCATACATAACTTCAAAAAATGATAAAACAACAGTAAGTGATTATAAAAATGCTTTAGTCGTAAAAATAACACAAGATGTAGCAAAAGAACTTGAAGAAAAACAAGATATAGATATGGAAGAAAACCAAGAATTACAAATCGCAACAGCTACTTCAACATATACTGCCCCAAATGGAAAACAATATGAATATATAGGAATTGTAAATATACCAAAATTGAATATAATATATCCAATATTATCAAATACGACAGATGAATTAATGAAAGTTGCACCATGCAAATTTCATGGTTCAAACCCTAATGAAGTTGGAAATTTATGTATAATAGCACATAATTATAGGAGAAAAGGAGTATTTTTTAGTGATGTACCAACTTTAGAAAATGGTGATATTATAGAAATACAAGATTTAAGTCAGAAAACTGTTCAATATGAAGTATATGATGTACATACAGTTAGTCCAGATGATACATCTGATACAACTCAAAAAACAGATGGAAGAAGAGAAGTAACACTTATAACTTGTACAAATGATAGTAAAGAAAGAGTTATTGTAAGATGTAAAGAAAAAGTATAACAGAATAATCCTCTTATTCATAATATATATAAGATATATATTATGAGGAGGATTTTTTTATGGCAAAAATATTGATATATAATCAGGATACAAATAGAATGGAAACTTTTTATAGAGATGAGAATGATTCTATGCCATATAATGTAAATAGAACTCTCAAAGTAAAAGAATTTAGAGGGTCAAGCAAAAGTAATATTTTGTGGACTGATAAAAGAACTATGCAAGCATGGAATAGCCAAAGATATATTTATGGAGCTCCTATATATGTAGGCTTTGCTTTTAAAAGACCTTATGAAGGCGGACATGGAAATCAAAGTCAACATTATGCAGGAACTGCTTTTGATGTAGGACAAAATTTAACAAACAATCAAAGAACGGTATTAAGAAATAGTGCTAAAAACTCAGGAGTCTGGGGATATGTTGAACCAGTGACTTTATCGCCAACATGGGTACATTTTGATAGAAGATTTGGAATACCAGCATGTAGCGCAGGAGGATATCCATTAATTAGGCAAGGCTCAAGAGGAAATTATGTATGTATTGCTCAGGATGACTTAAATACATTAGGTTATAGAACAGGAGGACTAGATGGAGTCTTTGGGGCTCAAACTAATACGGCTGTTAGAAATTATCAAAAAGCAAGAGGACTGAGTGTTGATGGAATAATAGGATGTAACACATGGAGATCTTTACAAGCGGATGTAGTTGGAACAGGAAAGACAAATACGACTATAGATTAAAGAAAAATTTAATTGACAATGCTGTTTATAATAAATAAAATAATAAAAATTTTAAAAAATTTAAAAAAAGTATTGACAAGAAAGAAAAAACATAGTATACTAGGCATTGTCGAAAGACATGGTCGCTTAGCTCAGCTGGGAGAGCATCTGCCTTACAAGCAGAGGGTCATAGGTTCGAGCCCTATAGCGACCACCATGTTTTACGGCCTGGTAGTTCAGTTGGTTAGAACGCTAGCCTGTCACGCTAGAGGTCGACGGTTCGAGCCCGTTCCAGGTCGCCATTTTTTTATTTAAAATTAATATAAGCCTCGATAGCTCAGTTGGTAGAGCAGGGGACTGAAAATCCCCGTGTCACTGGTTCGATTCCCGTTCGAGGCACCAAAAAATAGTTTATAAATTTCATTATTTATAGACTATTTTTTTGAATATAAAAATTATTGTAAAGGGGAAAAAACAATAACATAATTATTATTAAAGCTTTGTACTACTACAAAATAGTGATATTACAACATAACATGCATTAAGATTAAAAAAATAAAAAAATAGCAAGATTTTTCTTGCTATTTTTTGTAATCTAGTGTATGATATATAGGTAGAAATTATACGAACAAAATGAAAGGAATGAAATAAAATATGAGAAAAATATTATTAACAATTGTATTGATATTAATATTATTAACATTAGGAACAAGTCAAGTACATGCAACAGAAAATATAATTGACGAACAAAATGAAAGCAAACTAATACAAATAAAAGAAAATGCAGCAAAAACAAGAGAAGAATATATACAAAAATATGGTTCAAATGCATATGGAACTACAGCATATGTATTAAACTTAATTAGAATTTATAGTATTCCGTTCTGTTTCTTAGGAATAGCATTTAGTGCTATATATCAATATGTTATAGGAATAAGGAAACTTGACACACAAGAAAAAGGATTATATATGATGATATCATTTATAACAATATTAGTAATATGCCAAATTTTACCACTTGCATTTGCAATTGTTGTTAAATTTGGAAGGGGGTAACAAATGAAAGTTTTATTTGCAGTGAGTAATGAAAATACTTCTCAAGCCATAATTAAAAAATATCAGGCAGAATATAAACAAATAATATCATATAAGAATGTTTATTACTTTAATGCAATATTGAAAGAATTACAAAGAGACAAAACATATGATAGAGTAGTAATAAGTGAAGACTTAGAACAATATGTTAATAATGATTATGAGCAAATGGATAAATTTCTATTTGATAGATTAGATAGTATTAGTGATGAAGCATCAAATATAAATGGAGAAGATATTCCAATAATTTTAATATGTACAGAAAGAAGAAATAAATCAGAACAAATATTAGTTAAACTATTTGGAATTGGAATTTATAATGCTATAATAGGAAATGATAGAAGCACAACTGAAGTGTGTAGATTAATAAATAGACCACGTTCAAAAAAAGAAGCAAAAATTTATTACAAAATAGATGCAGAAGATGTTACATATGGAAAAGAAGACGAAAATGATGTTAGTGAAATAGAAATTCAAAATATATTAGCTCATTATAAAAGACTTGGAAATGATGAAGAACGATATGTAGAAAGCTTTAATAGTATAGCAGAACAATATAATGACAAGCAACTAAAAGTTATTAGTAAGTGTTTACCATTAAATGTAAGAGCTGTATTAGAAGAAAGGTCAACCAAATATCAAGAAATAAATTCATTTAATAATAAAATATCAGATAGTGTGAGAATTGAAAAGAAAAAAGAAGTTCCAGGTACTAGTGAAGTTTTATTAAAAAATGATAGAACAAAGCAATTGACTAAACCAGTAATTATACCATCTGCAATAGACACTAGCAAAAAGAAAAAAATAATGACTAAGAAAAATATAACAACAGAAGAAACTCAAAGAACTATTCAACCAGAATACTCAGAAGAAGAAAATGATGTTTTGCAAGATATACCATTAGAAGAATTGCCAGAAATCAAAGACATTCCACAAGAAGAGTATATGCCAGAAGTAGACTTTGATGAAATGTTAGAAAATGAAGATTCAGAAGATGAAGAAGAAGTAATAGAAAATATACAACCTACAAAAAGAGGAAGAGGAAGACCAAGAAAAAATATTACAGAACCAATAGATGATCAACCAAAAAGAAAAAGAGGCAGACCAAAAAAGATTATGCAAGAGGAATTAGAAGGTGAAGAAGAAACGGTATTGCCTGGTTTCAAAGAAGATGAAGATGAAACAATATTGCCGGGATTTGATGATGTTGAAGATACAGTACTACCAGGAATAGAAAATGAAGAAGATGATGATTTTAATGATAGAACACAACCAGTAGATAATATTTCACATCAAATGGCAAATGTTAATGATACAAATGAATTTGATGAATTTGCAAAAAAAGAAAATGTTGAATATCCAGAATTGGACATTGATTTAATAATGAATCAAAATCAAAAATTAGTTGCATTTGTAGGAACAAGTAAAAATGGGACATCATTTTTAGTAAATAATGTTGCAGAAATATTATCTATGAATGGTATTGATACTGCTATATTAGATTTGACACGAAATAGAAATTCTTATTATATATATACAAAAAATGATGAACAACTAAGAAATAAATCAAATTATATAACTAATAATTTAAAGGCAGGAACTGCAAATGGAATACAAGAGCATAAAAACTTAACTATTTATACTTCACCACTAGAAGAAGATGAAAATTTACAAGCTGTTGAGCCTATAGTTGAAACATTAATAAACCATCATACAGTAATAATAATGGATTGTGACTTTACAACACCAATGAAATATTTTAAATATGCGCAAGAAATATATTTAGTACAATCTATGGATATTTTAACAATACAACCACTTACAGCTTTTGTAAGACAGTTATTAGATAAAGGTATGTTTGAACCATCAAAAGCAAGAGTAGTTTTAAATAAATTTATAAAAACAAGAGAAATAACAGAAAACATATTAATAGGTGGAATGGCAATATATAATGATGCTGGAATGACTGTAAGAAAAGAACTATTTGACAGAAGAAATGTTCCTAGCATTGTAATACCATTTAATTTAAAATCATATTTAAGATATCTAGATGGATTAGTAACATGTGATATATCTTTAAAAGGCTATGATAAGGAATTTATAAATTATTTGAAAAATTTAGCTAGCATGGTATATAAAGGACAAGAAACCAAAAAAATGGGGAAATATATGCCACCATCTGTAAAAAACAATAATAGTGGTTTTTCGCCACGAATAAATAACACTCTAAATCAAATGAGAAAAAATTATTAGTATTGGAGGGAGACAAAATTGCCATTTATAATAGGAATATTAGTTGCAATAATAATTGTGTTACTAATTTATAATATAACAATATATAAAAAGATACAACAATTTAACAATTTAAATAGACAAGCTAATAATTTAAGAGTATTACAGGACTTTTTGAGTACAATTGGAGAATGTTCTTCTGTAGATGAAAAAATACAAAAAATTAATGATATTTTAATAGAAAAATATGAAATAAAATATTCAACAATAGTTGTATTTAATGGAGCAGAATATCAGGTAAAAGCATCAAATGTTGATCATAAGCATTGGAATACCCTTAGCAAATTACAAGATGTACCAATATTTAAAGATAGCATAGCGACTGCTACACCTAAATATGTAACAGTAAATAATGAAAATGAAAGATTACCATATCAAGAGATGGAATTTGGAAGAGCAAAATCAGCAGTATTTTATCCAATATATATAGATAATATATATATTGGATACTGGATAATTGAAAGCGGAATAGCACATGATTTTGATAATATAGATACAACTATATTTGAAGTAATAAAAGATAATATAGTATCTGTTTTAAAGACAGTAGTACATCAAAAAACACTTGAATCAATAGTAAGAAAAGACTTATTTACAGGATTATATTCTGAAGAATATTTATATGGAGAAGGAAAGAAAGTTATAGATAAATATGCAACATCAGCAGTATGTATGTTTAGAATAACTAATATAGAAGAAATAAATGATAAATATTCAAGAAAGTTAGGTAATCAAGTAATAATAGATATAAGCAAATTTATAGAAAACAATATATCAAATGATTATTTATTTATCAGATATATGGGACCAAAATTTGTTATTGTATTTTCTGGCATTGATGTAGATTCTGTAACAACATTTGTGACAGATATAAAAAGTCAAGCAGAAGAACTTGAAATATCATTACCAGTAAATAAAAATATAGAAGAAATAGAAATTGAAGCAGTAGACAGAAAAAAGAAGAAAAAAGAAGAACAAATAAAAGTAAAAGCCAAACTTAATTTTGTATTAACAACATATTATAAAGGTACTGGAATGGAAGAAGTACTAAAAAAACTAGAACAATATATTGACAATGCAGATAAGAATGAAAATGATATAACATGTATTTAATTAAATACAAGAGGAGGTATTTTTATGAATTTTGACAAAACAATGAGTTTCAATTTTGAAAAAGAAAAAAACACTAGAGCTAAAGAGATATTAAAAGACGTATATGAAGCTTTAGTTGAAAAAGGATATAATCCGATAAATCAAATAGTAGGATATATATTATCTGGAGATCCAACATATATTACAAGCCATAATGATGCTAGAAATAAAATAAGAAAAATTGAAAGAGATGAACTTTTAGAAAATATGGTTAGAAATTATATAGGATTAGAAGGATAATAGAAATGCGAATATTAGGAATAGATTATGGTGATGCTAGGACAGGAATTGCAATAACAGATGCATTAAATATAACAGCTCAAGGCTTAGAGACAATTCACAATGAAGGATCAGATAAAGTAATTTTAAGGAGATTAGACGAAATAATAGAAAAATATGAAGTAGATATAATAGTTATAGGAAAACCAATAAATATGGATGGAACCCCATCAAAAAGGACAGAAAAAACAGAACAATTTATACATAAAATAAAATGTAAATACAATAAATGCAAAATTGAGATTATTGATGAAAGGTTAACTACTGTAGCAGCTCATAAAACAATGAATTTTTTGGACATAAATAAGAATAAAAAGAAAAATATAGTAGATACTATATCAGCAGTGTATATTCTAGAAACTTATTTGAATAAAATCAAAAATTAGTTGCAAAATGATTATAAATAGTGTATTATATAAAAAATTAAATTTGAAAGGAGAAAATTATGGAAAACGAAGAATTAGATAACATAATTATTCTAAATGATGAACAAGGAAATGAGGTAAAATTCGAATTTTTAGATTTGGTAGAATTAGATGAAGAAGAATATGTAGTATTACTACCAGTATCAGAAGAAGGAGAAGAAGATGAAGGAGAAGTAGTAATATTAAAATTAGAGGATACTGATGAAGATACAGATGAAGAATCATATGTTGGAGTTGAGGATGAAGAAATATTAAACAAAGTATTTTCAATATTTAAAGAAAAATATAAAGATGAATTTAATTTTGTAGACGAAGACTAAAAAAAGTTTGGAAGGTGGGAATTAGATTTTCTACAATCCAAACTTTTTTACTAAAGAAAGGAATGATGATATATGTCAAATTTTTCAACATGGTTATTAGCGATATTTATGGTTATGTTCTGGATATTCAGAGCAATAGTAGCTTTATGCACTCAATATTCAATAGATTTTATGGGATTAACAACATATAATTTTAATTGGGAAGTTATAATTGCATTTGCAACATTATTGTGCATTATATTGGTAGTGAAAAGAAAACTTGTAGGTTCACTATTATATTTACTGCTATATGGAGTATATTTTGGAGAACATTTTGTAAGCAATATAATACTATTGCTTCAAGGACAATCTAATTTTGATGTAGCTTTTTATATGAATTTATTAGCAGATTTTATAGCTATTTTACTTGCTATATTTGTATTGCTTGATATGTTAGTTGACAAGGGAAGAAAAGCAAATCCTAAAGATAGAAAGACTGACTGGTACTTTAAAAATGAAAAATATGATGAGGAATTAAAAGCAAGAGACAAAAGAGATGATAATAATGAGTACAGATTTTATTAGAATTTATATAAATAGATATATATGGAGAATGTGTTATGAAGAAAATATTGTTTGCAACAGGAAATGAAGCAAAAGTTAAAAGATTTTCAGAAGGATTATTAGAAAATGGAATTGAAATAATTTCATTAAAAGATATTAATCTTAATATAGAAGTAGAAGAAAATGGTGAAAATGCAATAGAAAATGCTTTAATAAAAGCAAGAAAAGCTTATGAAGAAACAAAAATGACTACAATTGGAATGGATGACAATTTATACATAGAAAATATACCAGATGAACTACAACCAGGAATGTTTGTTAGAAGAGTAAAAGGAAAAAGGTTAAATGATAAAGAAATGATAGAATATTATTCTAATTTAGCCAAAAAATATGGAGAAAATGGAAAATTGACTGCTAGGTGGGTGTATGGACTAGCATTAATTGCTGACGGAAAAGAAAAAACTTTTACATGGAGTAAAGAAGATTTTTATATAGTAAGTAATCCATCAGATAAAATTAATCTGGATTATCCATTAAATTCAATTTCAGTAAATAAAAAATTAAATAAATATTTTACTGAAATAACAAAAGAAGATAAAGAACTAATAAAAGAAGATGAACATGAAGTTATTGAGTTCATAGTGAAAAATATAATATAATCAATATAATAAAAGGAGGCATAATATTGGCAGACGGTAAAAACAAGAATGAATCATTTAAGACAAATATAAACTGGTTTCCAGGCCATATGGCAAAAACTAAAAGACAAATTTCAGAAGATTTAAAATTAGTAGATGTTATAGTAGAAATATTAGATGCTAGAATTCCAATTTCAAGTCAAAATCCTGAAATAAAGACAATGACACAAAATAAGAAGAAAATAATAGTATTAAATAAATGCGACTTATCAGATGAAAAAGAAAACTCAAAATGGTTAGAATATTTTATAAAACAGGGAAACAGAGCTGTATTAGTCAATTCAAGTACGGGACAAGGAATTAATCAAGTTATAAAACAGATACAATTAATAATGGAAGAAGAAACAAAGAAATTTTTAGAAAAAGGCCGTAAAGGAAGAAAAACAAGAGTTATGGTTGTTGGAATTCCAAATGTAGGAAAATCTTCTTTTATAAATAGAATTGCAAATAAAAATTCAGCAGAAGTTGGAAACAGACCTGGAATAACAAAACAAAAACAATGGATTCGTATAAATAATGAGATTGAGCTAATGGATACACCTGGTGTATTATGGCCAAAGTTTGAAAATGAAGAGGTAGCATTAAATTTAGCATTTACTGGTACAATAAAAGATGACGTATTAGATATTACAGAAATTGCATATAATTTAATAAAATATTTACTAACTAATTATCAAAGTAATTTGATAGAGAGATATTCATTAAATAAAGAACTAATAAACGAAATATTGTCTAGAGATTTAGATGAAAATGAAAACATATATGAAATAATGCAAGTTATTGGAAAAAAGAGAGGAGCAATTATTTCAGGCGGAAATGTTGATGATGAAAAAACATCGAGAATTATTTTAGATGATTTTAGAAGTGGAAAGCTAGGAAAAATTACATTAGACAGAGTGTAAATAAAAAAGTGATTAATTAATTGAAAAATTTTAGTTAACCACTTTTATTTTATGTAAATATATGATATAATCTCAAGCAAGTTATGCCACTTTTGGCGAAAAAAATAGTTGACTTTAAGAGTCAACACAGTTATTTTAA
>CALXZB010000011.1 GCA_944393125.1 uncultured Clostridia bacterium
GTTTTTAAAACAAAAAATCCAACTCTTATCGAGCTGGATTTTTTGTTTCTTGGGCTCCTATTTCAGGACACCCTCTTAATTTATAATATTAGTTTCAAAAAAATTAAACTTAATGCTCCTGAAACACCTAAAATTCCGAACTAAAAATGCAGTATAAATATTAAGACCTATATGAAATCCGAAATTAGCACCAATTAAATTAATAATCCATATAATAATTCCACCTAGTATAGAATTACATATCAGCTTAAGAATCCACTTTATCGGCATTATAAAAATTCGTATAACCAAAAATAGAATACATATACATGATATAATTATAAATATATTTATATCCATGCTGTCCTCCTAAAAAACATTATTTATTAATATTTTTATGCCTTAGATTGGACAAATATGCTTATCTTCTATTTTTATTAAACATCTTTTATGCACAATAACCTTTGTATTTAGCAATTTTTATTAAATAATCTAATTTTGATTTATGAGCTTTTATTTGATAAATGTAGTAATCTATTAATTCATCTTCTGCATATTCAAAGTTGCTTATTGCTAATTTTAATAATTTTTTAGTTTCAATAATTGTTTGCATAAATTCTATTTCTTTTTCTTTCTCTGTTTTCCCTTTTACCATTTTTTCTATTAAGTATTCTTCTTGCATATTATATCTCCTTTTTTTAGTTTATTACTATTATATGCAAGTTTGCCTAATTTATCCATGAAATAATGTAAAAATAACTATGCCAATAGCTTGTATAATAAATAAATTCATCATATTAGAAGTTAGTAAATTGTTTGTAGCTTCAACAACACCAAGTATTTCGTTTTGAACTTTAGAATGATGTTTTTGTGATTCAAAAAATGTAATTAATTCTGGTATACTAGTTATAAATCCTAAAATAATTCCAATTATTAATTGAGAAATTCCGAATCTCAAACATAAATTTTCTAATGTATTTCCTAATAGATTTCCTACTATAAACAAAAGAATTCCTACAGCTATTAAAACACATATATTTTTAATAATATTTTTCTTACTACCTATTTCCCATTTATCTTCTTTTTGCTGAATCATTTCTATTTTCTTATCTTCTGCTTTCAAGTATAGTTTATGAACATTATCATTAATTTTGTAAAAAGCAATATATAATAAAAGTAAGACTGGAACCATTACTATTTTTAACTGACTTCCTGCTATAATAAAAAATATAGGTAAAATTATTGTTAATATAATTAAAAATAAATCTATTTTAATTGCTCTGTTCTTTAGGCTTTTCTGATTTTTATTAATTATAATTGTAGTATAATATTGTATTAAATTTATAATATTTGAGCTTAATACATTATATATACTAGCATTTAGTAATCCACTATAACTTGATGCACATATTGTTAACAATTCTGGAACTGATGTAGCAACCCCTGCAAGGTTTCCTACTGTTTTAGCTTTTAATCGTAAATTTTCTGCTAGATTTCTTAAGGTTTTAACTAATATATATTTTGATATTATTACAATCAATCCTGTATACAAAATAAATTGAAAAATTTCCCATAAGAGTTTCATTTATATCTTCCTTTCTTATTATATTATTAACAAAATATGTTAATTTTATTGATATTTAGTGATTTTTATTGTATAATAACATCATTAATTTGTAAATAGAAGGAGAGATAAATATGATTGATATAAAACTTATAAGAGAAAATCCTGAATTAGTAAAAGAAAATATAAAGAAAAAGTTTCAAAATCATAAATTACCATTAGTTGATGAAATCATCGAACTTGATAAAAAAAATAGAGAAGCCAAATTAAATGGAGATAATTTAAGATCAGAAAGAAAAAATTTAAGTGAACAAATTGGTAACTTAATGAAAAACGGAAAAAAAGAAGAAGCAAATGTAATTAAAGAAACTGTTCAAAAAATTAATAATGAATTAGTCGAAAATGAAAGCTTGGAAGAAAAGTATTCTGAAGAAATAAAAATAAGAATGATGAAAATACCAAATATCATAGATGAATCTGTTCCTATTGGAAAAGATGACAGTGAAAATGTCGAAGTTGAGCGTTTTGGTGAACCAATTGTTCCTGATTATGAAATTCCATATCATGCAGATATAATTGCAAAATTCAATGGTTTAGACAAAGAAAGTGCTGGTAGAACTAGTGGAGTTGGTTTCTATTATCTTGTAGGTGATATTGCAAGATTACACGAAGCAGTTCTTGCATATGCTAGAGATTTCATGATTAATAATGGATTTACTTACTGTATTCCTCCTTTTATGATTAGAAGTGATGTCGTAACAGGTGTAATGTCTTTTGATGAAATGGAAGCTATGATGTATAAAATTGAAGGTGAAGATTTATATTTAATAGGTACTTCTGAACATAGTATGATTGGTAGATTTCAAGGACAAATTGTTGATGAATCTCAATTACCTATAACTTTAACGTCATATTCTCCTTGTTTTAGAAAAGAAATAGGTTCACATGGTCTTGAAGAAAGAGGTTTATATAGAGTTCATCAATTTGAGAAACAAGAAATGATAGTTCTTTGTAAGCCAGAAGATTCTATGAATTGGTACAATAAAATGAAACAATTATCAATTAATTTATTTAGATCTTTAGATATACCTGTTAGACAACTAGATTGTTGTAGTGGTGATATGGCAGATTTAAAAGTTAAATCTTGTGATATAGAAGCATGGAGTCCTCGTCAACAAAAATATTTTGAAGTTTGTTCATGCTCTACTTTAGGAGATGCTCAAGCTAGACGTTTGGGAATTAGATATAAAACTAAAGATGGAAATAAATTTGTTCACACTTTAAATAATACGGTTATAGCTACACCTAGAGCTTTAATTGCATTATTAGAATGTAATTATAATAAAGATGGAAGTATTAATATTCCAAAAGTTTTACAACCATACATGGGTGGAAAAGAAAAATTAGTTCCTCAAAAATAATATATATGAAAGGAATGATTCTATGATAATTAAAAATCCTCAATTTGAAATTTCAGCAGTAAAAAAAGAACAATATCCAAAAAATGGACTACCTGAAATTGTTTTGGTTGGAAAGTCAAATGTCGGAAAGTCAAGTTTTATTAATACAATGATTAATAGAAAAAAATTAGCTCGAACTAGTAGTGAACCTGGAAAAACACGTCAACTTAATTTTTATAATATGGATAATATTTTCTATTTTGTTGATTTACCTGGTTATGGATATAGTAAAATGTCTAAACAAGAACAAGCTAAAGTTGGTGAATTTATTGAGTATTATTTAGCTAATAGAAAAGAAATATGTCTTATTATTTTTCTAGTTGATATTAGGCATAAACCTACTTCAAATGATTTTTTAATGTATGATTATGTTATTAGAAGTGGGCTCCCTTGCATAATTATAGCTAATAAATCTGATAAAATAGCAATAACAAAAGTTGAAGAAGCAACTAAACATATTCAAAACCAACTTAATCCTATTGGAGATATACCAACTCTCCCATTTTCTTCTGAGAGAAAAATATATAGTGACAATGTTTGGAAAATAATTGAAAAATACATATAGAAAAGGGAATGTACAATTTGTACACTCCCTTTTTCTTACATTTTCTTTGTTATAGCTTTTAGTGCTTTAGGTCTCTCTAGAATAACAACATGTCCACACCCCTGACACTTTAGTTTAAAATCAACACCAACACGTGTAATTTCCCATAATTTGCTACCACAAGGATGTGCTTTTTTTGTTTTTACTATATCTCCCACATTGTATTCCATATTTTTTCCCTTTCTTCTTATTTAATTGCTTTTTCTAATCTGCTTATTACTGTTTCTTTTCCTAAAACTTTCATAATTTCATACATATCTGGTGTATTTGTTCTTCCTGTTAAAGCAATTCTTATAACTGTGCTTACATCTCCTACATGAGCTTTATATTTATCAGGATTTGCTTTAAATTCTTTCACTTCTCCTGCATATCCCATTTCAACAGATAAAGCTTTGATTTTATCAAACCATGTTTGTTTATCATCATTTTCATCATAATATTTTTCAATATATAATTTTAAAATTTTTGAAATGTCTTCTTTGTTTGAAATTGCTTCTGGATATGAATAATTTTGTGATTTTTCAAAAAATTTATTATCATACATATATTCAATATTTTCTTTTACTTCTGACCATTTTGAAATATCTTTTCTAGGCTTTTTATTTCCTCTTTCAATACCAAAAACTTTTAATGCATATGATTTATCTTTTAATAAATCTTCTAAGTCTAAATCATATTCTTTAGCCCATTCATATGATCTTTCATATACTTCTTCTGCTGTCATTTTTGAAATTATTGTTTTACCAATATCTAGTAATTTTACCATATCAAATAATGCACCACTTACACTCATTTTGTTTAATTGAAAATCAAATTCTTCCATCTTTTTATCTGGATTTGCTCTTCTCCAATTTTCAAATGTAGAATTAGCTATGTTTAATAGATATTCCTTTACTGCCTCATATGGAATTCCTTGCTCTTTGTAATATGACACCGCTGCTTCTGGATCTTTCCTTTTACTTAGTTTTCGTTTTCCACCATTATCATTTTTCATAATTGGTGATATATGTGCATACTTAGGAGCTTTAAATCCTAATTCTTGGAATAATTGTAAATGTAACGGAACTGATGACAACCATTCATCTGCTCTTATTACATGTGTAGTTCTCATTAAATGATCATCAACTGCATGTGCAAAATGATATGTAGGTAATCCGTCTGCTTTAATTATTACAATGTCTTGGTCATTTTCAGGAAAATCTACATTTCCTTTTATAATATCTTTATGTTTTATTTTTTTGTCTTCTCTTCCAGGTGATTTAAATCTTATAATATAATTTTCTCCATTTTTTATTTTTTGTATAGCTTCTTCAACTGTAAGATTTCTACATTTTGCCCATACACCATAATATCCAGGCCTTATTTTTGCACTTTCTTGTTTTTGTCTAATTTCTTCTCCTTCTTCTACTGTGCAAAAGCAAGGATATGCTTTTCCTTGTTCTATCAAGTATTTAGCATATGCTTGATATATATCCCTTCTTAAGCTTTGTTTATATGGTCCATAATTTCCAATTTCTTCTGTATCAGAAATCATTCCTTCATCTGGTGCCATATCAAAATCTTTTAATGAGTTTACTATTCCTGTAACTCCATTTTCAACTTCTCTTTTTTGATCAGTATCTTCTACTCTTAAGAAAAATACTCCACCTGTTTTTTGAGCTATTGTTCTTGCTACTAAAGCTTGATACAATCCTCCTATGTGAACAAATCCTGTTGGGCTAGGAGCAAATCTTGTTACAACTGCTCCTTCTGGTAAATTCCTTTCTGGGTATTTTTCTTCATAATATGATATTTCTTTCGCGTCTGGAAAGATTAAATTTGCTAAATCTTTATAGTCCATTTTATACCTCCATAATTATTGGGATTATCATCGGATTTCTTTTGGTCTTTATAAATATATAATCACGTAAGTTTTCTTTTACTGTTGATTTTATTGTTGACCAATCACGGATTCCTCTTTCTTCACATTTTGAAATTTCATGTCTTACAACACTTTTTACATCATCCATTAAATTTTCAGATTCTCTTACATATACAAATCCTCTTGAAATTACATCTGGCCCTGCAACAACTTCACCTGTGTTTGAATCCATTGTTAATACAATTATAATTAATCCATCTTGTGCTAAGTGTTGTCTATCTCTTAATACAATATTTCCAACATCTCCTACACCTAATCCATCAACTAAAATTCTTCCGCTTGTTACTGCTCCTGTAAATTTTGCTTCATATTCGTTTATTTCTAACACTCTTCCATTTGTTAGCATAAATATATTTTCTTTATCTATTCCCATTAGCTGTGCTGTCTCACTATGTGCTCTTAATTGCCTATATTCCCCATGTACTGGTATAAAATATTTTGGTTTTGCTAATGCCATTATTAGTTTTTGTTCTTCTTGGCAAGCATGTCCTGATACATGTACATCTGCTAATGCACTATATACGACTTCTGCACCTAGTTGCATTAAATCATCAATTACTTTTGAAACATATTTTTCATTTCCTGGTATTGGTGTTGCTGAAATTATTATTAAATCATTTGGTGTTATTTTAACTTTTCTATGATCTCCTGCTGCCATTCTTGTTAGTGCAGACATTGGTTCTCCTTGACTTCCTGTAGTTATTATTACAAGTTGTTCGTCAGTATAACTTCCTATCATATCAATATCAATAAATATATTTTCTGGGCATTTTATATATCCTAATTCCATTGATGTTGTAATAATATTTATCATACTTCTTCCACATACAGCTATTTTTCTACCATATTTTATTGCCGAATTTACTATTTGTTGTATTCTGTGTACATTTGAAGCAAATGTTGCTACAACAATTCTTTTTGTACAATTTAAAAACAATTTGTCCAATACATCTCCAACTGAGCTTTCAGACATAGTAAATCCTTTTCTCTCAGCATTTGTACTATCTGACATTAGTGCTAATATTCCTTGTTGACCAAGTTCCGCAATTCTTCCTAAATTCATTAATTGACCATCTATTGGGGTATAATCAACTTTAAAATCTCCTGTGTGTAATATTGTTCCTGAAGGTGTTGTTATTGCTAACATTACTGAATCAGGTATACTATGTGAGCTTCTTATAAATTCAACTTTAAAGTTATTGCCTAATTTAATTGTTTCTCCTTGAGTAATTATATGCATTTCTGTACTTCTTAATAATTTATGTTCTTCTAATTTATTGTTTATTAATCCTGCTGATAGTCTTGTTGCATATATTGGTACATTAATTTGCTTTAAAAAGTATGGAATTCCACCAATATGATCCTCATGACCATGTGTTATTATCATTCCTTTTATTTTTTCTTGATTTTTTACTAAATATGATATATCAGGTATAACTAAGTCTACTCCTAACATGTCATCTTCTGGGAAAGATATTCCACAGTCTACTACTATAATTTCATTTTCGTATTCAAATACAGTAATATTTTTACCAATTTCGTGTAAACCACCTAATGGAATTATTTTAATATTTGATTTTTTAAATATGCTTTGATTTTTTGCTTGTCTTGAGTTTCTTGTTTTTTTGTTTCTTCCTTTGCTACTTTCTTGATTTGTTTCTTTTTCATTTAATATTTTGTTTTCTTGCACTCCTATATTTTTATAGTTTTTTCTTTTGCGTGTATTTTTCTTTTTCTCTGTATTTGTTCCTTCTATCTCTTTAGGAACTTTGTTTTCATCTGTCATGTTAATAATTTTCTCCTCTCATATATTTTTATAAATTTCATTTTACGTACAATTTTACAAATAATAATAAAGTTTATATTACATGAACTACCGCTCTTTCATGTTTATAAACCTGTTTTTAATATTCTGTTATCCGTTCTTTATAATTATTTGCTTTTTTTGTACTTTAATACATTAAAATAAAATCTCTTTTTTTGTCCTATTGACAACCTATGTGAGATTATACCATATTTTCAAAAAAATGTCAATAAAATTAAGAGGATGTTATTCAACACCCTCTTTTTGCTCTTTATTCTTTCTGCGTGTTCAGATCCACTTGAAGTGGCTCATTGAAACATCCAATATACTTTCTGGACTCATAGAGTGCTTGGTCGAATGCCGAACAATTCTCAATGCGTGCATTCGGAAATTCTGCCACTGTGTCCACTGTATTTTGGTTCGGGTCATAATACTCCAAAACCATTCCACCCTGGTTTTCCCTGAGTAAATACCCACTTTTCACTTTCTCCCGAGCAATAAATTGTACTTTTCCAAATCCTTTTTTAGCCATTTCTTGATTCTCCTTTGTTTTGTTAGAATTTGAAACATTTTCATTATACATTTTCGTATAACTATATAAATTTTATCACTATTTATGTAAATTGTCAAAAATATCTTTATATAAATATTTTTTTTCCAATTCTTCTACACTTCCATGTGGTATAAATTCATCTGGATAAGCTATTGATTTAATATTTATTTTTTCAAGTTTATTATCAACAATTAATTCTTTTATGGCAGTTCCTAATCCATTTATTTCTGTTCCATCTTCTAGTGTAATAACATTTTTTGTTTTTTGTATACTTTTTATTATTGTTTCTACATCTAATGGTTTCAAAAATCTTGCATTAATAATTTCTACTTCTTTACCTTTTTGTTGTAATTTTTCAGCAATTTGTAAAGCTTTTGCAACCATTTTTCCAATTGCTATTATAGTTACATTTTCTCCTTCTTTTATTATTTCAGCTTTGCCTTCTTCTATTTTTTCATGATTTTTAAATTTAATATTTGTGTCTTCTTCTCCTCTAGGATATCTTATAACAACAGGTTTTTTTAGCGATACAGCAAATTCTAGCATATCTTCTAATTCTTTAAAATCCTTTGGAGCCATTATTATTAAATTAGGTATTAATCTAAAGAAAGCCATATCTAAAATGCCTTGATGTGTTTCTCCATCTGCACCAACTATTCCAGCTCTATCTACACACATAATAACATGCAAATTTTGCATTGCTACATCATGTATTACTTGATCATATGCTCTTTGATAAAAAGATGAATATATTGGAACAACAGGTATTAGACCTTCTTTTGCCATTCCAGCAGACATTGTAATTGCATGTTGTTCAGCAATTCCAACATCAAAAAATCTATATGGAAACTCTTGACTAAATTGATTTAGTCCAGTTCCATCTTTCATTGAAGCTGTTACAGCTACAATTTTTTCATTTGATTTTGCAAGTTCAATTAACTTATCGCCAAAAACCTTTGAATAGTCTTTTCTTTTTTTCTTTTTTAATTCTCCTGTTTCTATATTAAATGGAGAAATTGCATGAAATTTATCTGGATTTTTTTCTGCTATTTCATATCCTTTACCTTTAACAGTTAAAACATGAATTAATACAGGTCCTTTTACCTGTTTGCTTATTGTTAGTATACTTTCAAGTTCTTCTATATTATGGCCATCAACTGGACCTAAGTATGTAAATCCAATATCTTCAAAAAACATTCTTTGAATTATAAGTTGCTTAATTGATCTTTTTATTTTTTGAATAATTTTAACTGTTGGCTTTCCTATTCCTGGAATAGTAGATATATATTTTTTTACTAACTTATTAGTTCTAGTATATAACTTTTTAGTTCTTAATTTTCCTAAAAATTTATTTAATCCTCCTATATTTGGTGAAATACTCATTTCATTATCATTTAAAATTACTGTCATTTTTGATTTACTGTATCCTGCATCATTTAAAGCTTCCAAAGCCATTCCACCTGTTAATGCTCCATCTCCAATTACTGCTATAATATTATTGCTTTTACCTTGCAAATCTCTTGCTCTTGCCATTCCTAAAGCTGCTGAAATTGATGTACTACTATGTCCAGTATTAAAACAGTCTGCTTCACTTTCTTTCGTTTTAGGAAAACCTGCTATTCCATTCATTTTTCTTATATTTTTAAGTTCTTCTTTTCTCCCTGTTATAATTTTATGCACATAGCTTTGATGCCCTACATCCCATATAATTTTATCTTTTGGAACATCAAATATTGAGTGTAATGCTATTGTTAATTCTACCACACCTAAATTTGATGCTAAATGTCCCCCATTGTCAGAAACTACTTTTAATATATATTTTCTTATTTCTTTTGCTAATTCTTTTTTCTCTTTTAGTGTTAATTTTTTTAAATCTTGTGGACTATTTATTTTTTCCAACATTTTTATTCTCCTAATATAGTTAAAATATTTTAAAATTCTTGTTTATTTTACCATATTTTCTTCTTATATACAAGTAAAAAAAAAAAGCAAAACGGTTTTGCCATATTTGCTTTTTTTACTTTATTTAATATAAATTGTTGGATCTAAATATTCCCCATCTTTTAATAACTCAAAGTGTAAATGACATTCCATATTACTTTCAAATGCTGCTGTATTTCCAGCTGTTCCAATAGTTTGTCCTTGTTTAACTTCTTCTCCTTCTACAACAAATTCAGCTGTTAAAAGATTTGAATATACTGTTTCATATCCATCTGCATGTTCAATAGTCACTGTTAATCCATATCTTGGGTCATTTACAATTGTTTTTACAATCCCATCTGAAGCTGCTTTTATAACACTTGTTTTATCTGCTTTAATGTCTATAGCAGTATGTGTTATCCATTCTTTTAATGTTTCTGAATAAATAAGATTATCTTTTGCATATTCGCAAATTATTTCTCCTTCTGTTGGTTTTATAAATGTTACTTCTTTTTTTGTTTCTGTTATGTTTTCTTCAGTAGCACTAGTATTCTCCAAACTATCTGTTTCTTCATTTTTGATTTCGCTTTCTGTTTCATTTTTATTTTCTGCAGTTGAACTTTCTGCTTTTACATCTTCTTCGTCTGTTATATTTTCTTGTTTTTCGTTACTTTCTTCTGATTTTTCCTGTTCTTCAACTGTTTTTCCTATTTCACTAGTTACTGTCTCAGTATTGACCTTAGTTTCTGTTTCTTGATTAGCAATATTATTTTCTGTTTTTATCTCACTACTAGTTGTTACGTACATAATAATTCCTAATGAAATTGCTAATAAAATAAATACTACAGCTCCTACATATATAAGAATTCCGTCATTTTCAAAAACATGTTTTCCTCTTTTCATAAATTTCCTCCTTGATTATTTTGTTAATACAAGTATTTACTTTTTTTCAAAGATTATTCATTCAAAGAGAATTTACATCAATTATTTCTACATCTGTATAAAAATGTTTAATAATTTCATCATATTTTAATCCTTCTTTTGCTAATGCATCTGCTCCAGTTTGGCTCATTCCTACCCCATGTCCATATCCTATTACTGAAAATATAATATTTTCTCCATCTATTTTAAAAGTAAAATTTGTAGATTTAAGTTCTAGCAAAGTTCTTGCTTCTGTCCCTGCAATTTCGGTATTTCCAAATTTGATTGTTTTAACTCTTCCACTTGTTGTATACTCTAATATTTGAATACAATCTTGGTTTGAAAAATCAATGCTACAATCTTCATATTTTGTTTTTAATTTATTTAATAGTTCTTCCTTAGTAAGAATAACTTCAGATTTATATTGAGTATATCCTTCTTCTCCTGATGTTTCAACAGATTTTAAATACGGATAATCTACTTCTCCCCATATATTTAAAGAACTTTCTGTTATTCCACCACTATTTGCATGAAAAAAAGCATTTATTGGAACTCCATTATATGTTATTATTTCTCCTTTTGTGGAATCTACTGCATCTACTATCTTATTCCAATTTTCTTCTGCTTCTTCTGCTTCCCATTTTTCAAGTCTATCTTGTTTTGAAATCCATGCTTGACAACAATTAGAATCATCACATATTTCTGCATTTTCATGTTTTCCATTATTATTTATTATTTGATATATTGTATATGTTCTTGCTACAACTGCTTGGGCTTTTAATGCTTCAGCTTCATAGTTTGCAGGCATTTCACTTGATACAACCCCATATAAATATTCATCTAATTGAATTTCTTCTATCTGATTTGTTTTAGAATGTAACAATTTTATTGTCCCATATTTATTATATTCATATTGTTTTTTATTGTTTTCTTTATTTAACTTCTCATTTTCTTCATTTGCTACCACTTCTTCTATATTATTGTTTTGAGGTACAATTGTACAAATAACTGGTATAATAAAAAGAATTGTTAAAAATCCTATAAAATATAATAAAATTTTTTTCATATGCTAAGTTTCCTCCTCATATTATTAAGAATTTTTCTTTCAAGTCTAGATACCTGAACTTGAGTAATTCCCATAATTTTTGAAACTTGCATTTGAGTTTTTTGCTTATAATATCTAAGCATTATAATCTCTTTTTCTTTTGTGTCTAGCTCATTTATTAAATTTTTGACAACTATTTTATTTGTAATTTCATTTTGTTCATCTTTTCCTGTTGAAATTTGTTCTAATATACTAACTGTTTTGTCTGTTTTATTATCCGTATATTTTGCATTTTCAATAGAGTCTACTGGTCTTGCAGAATCAATTGCCATTGTAATTTCTTCCTTTGTGATTTTTAGTTCTTTTGAAATTTCTTCTAATGTTATATCTCTACCATTTTTGTTAAAATATTCTTTTTGCAATTCTGTTATTCTCATATTTAACTCTTTTATACTTCTACTTACTTTTATTGGTCCATCATCTCTTATAAATCTTTTTATTTCTCCTAATATGTATGGTACTGCATATGTTGAAAGTCGAACAGCAAAACTTGTATCAAATCGTTGTATTGCTTTTATAAAACCTATACTTCCTATTTGGTATATGTCTTCTATGTCATATCCTCTTCCACTAAATCTTCGAACAATGCTCCAAATAAGTCCATTATTGTCTTCTATCAGTTTAGTCATATCTTCTTTGTTTCCATTCTGAGCACTTTCGATGATTTTCATATCATTTTCATACACTATTCCTCTCTCCTTATTGTTGCTATTGCAAATTCTTCATTTTGAGAATTGCTTTTAATTTTTCTTTTCATTGTAACTTTCGTTCCTAATCCTAATACAGATTCTACTTCCACATCATCCATAAAGCTTTCCATTATAGTAAATCCCATTCCAGATCTCTCTAAGTTTGCTTTTGTAGTAAATAAAGGTTGTTTTGCCATTTCTATATTTTCGATTCCTTTTCCAGAATCTGATATTTCTATAAAAACCTCTTTGTTTCTTATTTTACAAATTAATTTTATTATTCCTATTCTTTCCTCATATCCATGTATTATTGAATTTGTAACCGCTTCAGATACTGCTGTCTTTATATCTGCAATTTCTTCAAGAGTTGGATCTAATTGTGCTATAAATGCTGCTACTGCTATTCTGGCAAATGCTTCATTATTGGATTTACTTAAGAATTCTATTTTCATTTCGTTATCATATATATTATTCATATTGAACCTCCTCTATAATTTTTGAAATCCCACTCATATCAAATATTTTTTTCACAGGTTCTTGCATATTAGTCACTTGTACTTTTCCACCTAGCATATTTGCTAATTTATATCTTCCTATTATTAATCCTATTCCTGCACTATCCATAAAAGAAACTTTACTAAAATCAAATATAACCTCTTTTGGCATGTATCTTTCAATTTCATTATCTAATCTTCTCCTTATCTTTTGTACTTCACATTCATCTATTTCTTCGTCAAGTCTAAATATTAATTGCTTGTCTTCTTTTTTATAAAAACTGTTCATATTTTCTCCTTTCCTATATTTGTTGTTGAGATTATATACCTTCTTCCATATTTTTCCAAGAGTAAAAAAGTAGAAGTTTTGTCGAATAAATAGAAGTTTTCGACATTCAGATTTTTCTACACAAAAAAAAGACATTTTTAATTAATGTCTTTTATATTAACTATTTTATAAATTTTTTATTTTTCTATTATAATTGTAACTGGTCCATCATTTAGTAAGTGAACTTTCATATCAGCTCCAAAAATTCCTCTTTGAACTTCTATTGAATTTTTAGCACATTCTTCACAAAAATATTCATATAATGGAATAGCTTCTTCTGGTCTAGCAGCTTCTATAAAACTTGGTCTATTTCCATCACTGCAATCTCCATATAAAGTAAATTGTGATACTATAAGTAATTTTCCTTTTACATCTTTTAAGCTTAAATTCATTTTTCCATTATTATCTTCAAATATCCTTAAATTACATAACTTCTTTACAAGGTAATCAGCTTGTTGTTTTTTATCACCTTTTTTTATTCCAATTAGTACTAAAAATCCTTTTTCTATTTTTCCAACAATTTTACTTTCAACTTCTACTTTTGCTTCTTTTACTCTTTGTATAACTAATTTCATTTTTCTCTCTCCTAATTTTTAAAAATGTCCCAATACATATATTAGGGACATTTCATATTATTAATCTTCTTTATTTTCTTCGTTTTTAGCTACTTCTTGTGTTTCAACTGCCATAATCTCTGTTACTTTTTCTAGAGAATTCTCTTCTTTAGCCTCAGTTATATTTTCTTCTTGACTATTTAATTCTGTTTCACCTGTTTTAGCTTGCTTAGCACCACATTTTGGACAAAATTCACTATCCACTTCAATTTCAGCATGGCAATTTGGGCATTGTTTTTTATCTCTTAATTCTAGTATAGATTTTAAGCATGTTTCTATTTCTGCAGATAATACATCTATTTTGGTGCATTCTTCTTCTAATTCTGTTTTTATATCAATGTTTTCTTCTCTAACATGTTTTTCATAAACTTTTTTTCCTATTTCTTTATATAAGTCATTTATATCAGATTTATTTTCGTTAATTTTCATTCTATATTTTGCTTCTTTTGCAAGTTTTCCAGTTTTTTCAGCTGTTATATCATATGCTTTACTTGCTTTTTTTCCTAAATTATCAAAAAACCCCATTTTCTATTCCTCCTATTTATTTTATTATTAACAAATTATACAAATTTATTTATTTTTTTATTATATAGTTAAAAAGTTTATTAATCTTCACTTTTCTTAGCCCTATTCATTAAAATATTAACTGCATCTTTAGGCTTTAATCCTTTGTATAAAATTTGATAAACAGTTTCAACAATAGGCATTTCTATATTATGTAATTTTCCTAATTCATATGCAACTTCTATATTATCTATACTTTCAATTACCATTCCGACTTCTTTTTTTGTTTCTTCTAAATTTTTGCCTTGTCCAATAAGTTTTCCTGCTCTTCTATTTCTACTATGTTCACTTAAACATGTAACAATTAAATCGCCTAATCCACTCAGACCATATAATGTATCTTTTTGTCCTCCTAATGCCACTCCAAGTCTTGTAAGTTCTGCTAAACCTCTTGTTATTAGAGCCGCAAATGTATTATCTCCTAATCCAATTCCAGCAGAAACTCCTGCACAAAATGCTATAATATTTTTTAATGCTCCACCTAATTCAACTCCTTTTACATCTCTAGATGTATATATTCTCATCTTACTACTCATAAATGTATCTTGAATTAATTTTAATACTGAATCATATTTTGAAGCAACAACTAATACTGTTTCTAGTGCAATTGATACTTCTTCTGCATGACTTGGTCCAGATAATACTGCTATTTTAGCACTCGGGATTTCTTCTTGAATAACTTCATCTAATGTTAATAAACTATCTTTTTCAAATCCTTTTGAACATATTACAATTACTTGATTAGTTACATATTTTTTATATTCTCTAACTGTGCTTCTTGTGAATTTTGATGGTGTTACATGAACAATAATTTCTGTTTCTTTAATTGCTTCTTCATATGAAGTTGTGCATAGTACTCTTTCAGGAATATTTACATTAGGCAAAAATTTACATTTTTTATCTTTATTTATCAAATCACATTCTTCCTGTGAATATGACCACATTTTTATATTATGTCCCTGCTTTGCTAAATGAATTGCAAGTGCTACTCCCCAACTTCCACTACCTATTATTGCTATATTTTTCATCTATTGTTCCTCCTAGTCTTTTTTCTTTAAACTTAATTTGTTTTCAGTTCCGTTTAAAATTCTTTGTATATTTTTTCTATGATTAAATGCTACAATTATTGCTAAAATTATACTATATATTAAGTATCCACTTCCTTCTTGTACAGTATAATTAGTATGAATGAATAGAACTAAAACTGGAAATAGTATAGCAGCTCCAACTGATCCCATTGATACCATTTTAGTTAATACCATTAATATTAAAGCAAAAACTAGACATATTAATCCAATTTGCCAATTTGTCATTAATAATACCCCTAATGAAGTTGCAACTCCTTTTCCTCCTTTAAATCCAAAAAATATTGGAAATGTATGTCCTAATACAACAAATATTCCAGCAAGTTGTACTAATAGTGCTTTGTCTATGTCTTTTACGATTTTTCCAACAATAATTGCAAATAGTATTGCAACTACACCTTTTAGTGCATCACATAATAATGTTAATAATGCTGCTTGTTTTCCCACAGTTCTTAACATGTTGGTTGCTCCTGCATTTCCACTTCCTTTTTCTCTTACATCAAATCCAGCAATCCTTTTACTTATAATTACTGAAAAACTTATACTTCCTAACAAATATGCTACTATACTTACAATAATATATCCTGCCATATTTTTTACCTCCTCTTAATTAAATATCATTTTTAAATTTCTATATCTTTGTCTAGCTTTTCTCTTACTATTACTCTAATAGGTGTTCCTTCTAGTCCAAATTCTTTTCTTATTTGATTTACTAAGTATCTTTCATATGAAAAATGGAATAATTCCTTATTGTTTACAAATATTACAAATGTTGGTGGTTTTGTACTTGCTTGTGTTCCATAAAATATTTTTAGACGCTTTCCTTTATCTGTAGGAGGTTGTACTATTGCAATTGCTTCATTTATTACTTGATTTAGTGTTGCAGTTGGTATTCTCATTGCATTCTGTTCTGCAACATGGTTTATCATATCAAATAGTTTGTCCACCCTTTGACCTGTTTTGGCTGATATAAATATCACAGGAGCATATGATAAATAAGATAATTTATTGTATATTTCTTTTTTATATTTTTCTAATGTTCCTGTTTCTTTTTCATATTTATCCCATTTATTTACAACTATGATTATTCCTTTTCCTGCTTCATGAGCTTCACCAGCTATTTTGGCATCTTGTTCTGTTACACCCTCCAAAGCATCAATTAGCATCAAACATACATCTGATCTTTCAATTGCTAATAGTGTTCTCATTATACTAAATTTTTCTATTGATTCAGTAATTTTACTTTTTCTTCTAATTCCTGCTGTATCTATTAACACATATTTTCCATGTTCATTTTCATATTTAGTATCTATTGCATCTCTTGTAGTACCAGCAATTGAACTAACTATTGTTCTATTTTCTCCTAAAATTTTATTAATTAGTGATGATTTTCCTACATTTGGTTTTCCTATTACTGCTACTTTAATTCTGTCTTCATCGTTTTCATCATCTTTTTTTTCAGGAAATTTTTCATATATAGCATCAAGTACATCTCCTATTCCTAATGCATTTGCTGCTGATACTGGATATGGTTCTCCTATTCCCAAATTATAAAATTCGTATATATCATTTTTGTCTTTGCTCATATTATCCGCTTTATTGCAAACTAGCACTACTGGTTTTTGAGATTTTTTTAACATTATTGCAATTTCTTTATCAACAGCAGTTACACCTTGTTTAACATCTGTTAAAAATATTATAACATCTGCTATATCAATTGCAATTTTAGCTTGTTCTCTCATTTGTGATATTATTATATCTTCTGATTCTGGTTCTATTCCTGCTGTGTCAACAATCGTAAAAGTTCTACCTCTCCAATTTGTTTCAGCATATACTCTGTCTCTAGTTACTCCTGGAGAATCTTCTACTATTGATATTCGGCTTCCTACTATATAATTAAAAAATGTTGATTTTCCTACATTTGGTTTTCCTATAATTGCTACTGTTGGTTTTGACATTTTTTACCACCTTTCTAAAAATTAACCTTTTTGCATATTTATTTTACTATTTTCCTTGTAAAATATCAATACTTTTAGTAGTTTTTTCTCTCAAAACCATTATCCACAAGAAAATACATATTAAAAATATTGCAAAATTTTTATAGTAAAATACTCCTATACTACTTATTATTGTTAAAATTATTATAGCTATGTAATTAATTTTATTTATTATGTTATTGTTTTTATTATTTTTTAATTTAATATCTAGTATTGTTTTTATAATTCTTCCACCATCTAATGGATATATTGGAATTAAATTAAATAATAATATTAATATATTTGAATATACTGCTTCTTCTTTCATTATATATGCAAATTTAATATTTTGACTAAGAATTGCTAATAAAGCACTTGTTATAGGTCCAGCTAATACAATAATTAATTCTTTAATTTTACAGTTTGTAACATTTTTATAAAATGAAATAGATAATCCACATGGCATAATTTCTATTTTCTCTGGTTTTACTTTTAATATTATTCCTGCCAAAAGATGTCCTATTTCATGAAAGATACAAAAAAACATAATAATTAAATAAATTCTTAATTGATGTGTTAAATAAAATATCAACATAAAAATTATAATTTTTAAATCTATCCTAATCTTCAATTTTTTTCCTTTCTTATAATTCTAAAATTAATTGCGGATCTACATATCTATTTTGATACATTATCTCAAAATGCAAATGAGGGCCAGTAGTATTTCCTGTGTTTCCAACTTCTCCAATCTCTTGTCCTTGTAATACAGTGTCTCCTTCTTTTACATATACTTTATCACAATGAGCATATAGTATTGTTACATCATTTATTTGAATTTTCAAATGATTTCCATAATCTCCTTGGCTAGATACTAAAATTACATTTCCTTCTGTTGCTGATACAATTTTAGTTCCTATTGTTGCTGCAATATCCGTACCTGTATGATTTTTAGGAACTGATGCTGTTGTAGGGTTTCTAGGCCCAAACATTGAACTTATTGTTCCAGTAACAGGTTTTATAAAACTTATTGTACTTTTTATATAATTTGCATCTTGTTCCATTTGTGATAATGATGAAGTTTCATCAGTTTCAATTATTTCACTATTATTTTCGACATTTTCTACATCATTTGTTGATAACTCCTCTGCTCCACCTATGTTTTGATCATTATTTTGTATTTCTTCTTTTGTTTTTTCTTCATTTATTTGTACATTTTCTTCATCATTAACTACGTTTTCTGTATTAATATAATTTTTTATAATTTCATTAATTTTATTTGTTACAATGCTATATATTTGTGAAAAATTTATATCTTGTGACAATATCTCTCTAGCTTTTTCAGTAAAATCTTGTGAAAATATACTATTACTATTAATAATCAAATAAAAAATAATATATATTATTATACACATGATAATTTGCTTTATCATTTTTCTAAAAATTTTAATATCTTTTTTTGGTTTTTTATTGCTTCTTGTTTTTTCTTTTACAGGTGTTTCTAAATTTTTTCTTTTATAATATATCTCTTCAGCTTTTTTTATTTTATCTTCGACAGACATTATTCTTTCCATATTTCCCCTTTCTGTAGCAATAAGAATTTTTAATTACTACAAAAAACACTTTATCTAATGCATTTACTAATGTTTATGCATTTATAAAGTGTTTTATGTTATTATATGAAATTTATTATTAAACTGATAAATAAAAAAACTGTTGATATAATACTATATTTTTTTAAACATTTATATTTATACTCTATTAATTTTTTATTATAACTTTTCTTCTGATTTTCAATTTTGTTAATATAATTCTCAACAAGCATTTCTGCTTCTTTTAGGATATAGTCTTTATTTTTACTTTGAGATTCTGTTACATTTATTTCTCTTGCTTTATCTAATAATTCTTCTTGTTTTACCTTTTGCTTTTCTTTAAAAATTATTATAGCCTCATCCACCATATTTGATGGTAAATTTTTTAATATAACCATGTTTTTCATGTCGCTTGATTGCATTATATCACTCCTTTGAAAATTATTATACTTTAATTTTTTCCAGTATAAAAAAATTTATTCAATTACTTTTTTTTATTATTATCTCAGCAGCTGTTTTGGTAATTTCTAAAGAATATTTGGCAAAACAAATAGAATTTATATTAACTATTAAAATTATAATTAACATAGCACTAATCATTTTTATTAATTTCATTTTTTCCCTTTCTCAATTATTTACAATAGCTTTTATTTCAAAAATATATTTACTAATTTTTTGTGCATCTATAGTATCTTGTATGTTATGTATTTCATCAATGTAATATTCCCATTTCCACTTTATAGATATTTCATCATTGAATATAAATTCTTTATTTATTATTTCTTCAATTTCTTTTAATGAAGAATATTTTTGATTTTTAAATGAAAATATTAAATTTTTTGGTTTTAAACTTTTTTCTTCTATTTCAATTTTATAATTTGAACTTAAATTCTTTTTGAATTTTATTGTGAATTCACCACTACTTCCTGGAGCTATTTTGTTTTTATATTTACTTTCTATTGTTGAAAATATATCTATTTCAACAGAATCTGTTAAATAAAATACTTCTTTATCTTTTGAAATATTCAAAAATCCCAAAATTATTATATCTTCAAAAATTCTTTTCTTTGATTTAAAAATGTATAGACTTATAAAAATTAAAATAAAAACAATTACAATAGGAAAAATACTTTTTAATATTTTTTTCATATTTTCTCCTGTTCTGAATGTATCTTTATTTGAACTTCATCCCAAATATCTTCATTTATATTTTCAGATAAATTATTGTATTTAATCTTTAATTTATAATTTTGCTCTATTTTTTTATTTCCACTTATTAATATTTTTTCTGTTTTTAGATTGTTTAATTCGATTATAGAATCCTCACTATATAGTTCAAATTCAAGTATATTTTCCAATTTTGAAATAATTTCTATTGAATACAAAAAACCAGTTTCACTAATTTCGTTTTCTTTAAAATTCTTTACAGAGAACTCATAAAATCCTATATTGTTTAATTCGCTTATTTGTAATTTTTCTTTTCCTTCAACAATAAATATTGGTGTTGCAATTTTAAATATTGAATTAATTTTTTCTATAGTCACATATTTAGCATAAACTACATGTGTAAATAAAATGATTGTAATCATTATCACTACAAGTATTATTTTCTTTAATATTTTTATTTAAAACTCACTCCCTCGCATTTTTATTTATTATTAATTGCTTTGAGCTGCTGTTACTACAATATCAAATGTATATTCATCTAATGTGATTCCATCTTGTGTATCTATAATATCATTTGCTGTAATTTCTTCGCTTTCTTTTCCTGTTTCATATTCCCATACCCATTCTATTAAAATTCTTCTAGTTTGTGGTTCATCATGTGCAATATGTCCTTGTATATTATCAAATTCAGAAAGTGATTTTGCTTTACTTACACCATATGTAAATACTATATTATTAGGTTTGTTTTTTTCATTTATAAAATTAACAGAATAGTCCATATCAACTTCTGAACCACTTCCATCTATATCAATAATTATTTCTCCAGATGTTCCTGGTGCAATTTTTCCGTTTACTAATGTTTCTTTATCTACTGAATTTGTTAATTTAACATTTTTAGTTTGTTCTCCTTCTTTTACAATTTCAAATGACCATTTTGCAATTTCTGCTTCTCCTATTGCTTTTTCAGAAGTTATATATTTAGCATATGTAATTCCTATCATTTGTACTGATATTATAAATATTATAGCTAATAAAATTATTTTTTTATTTATTTTTCTTTTATCTTTCATTATTCATTTCCTCCTCTTTTTCGATAGCTTGTATACATCTTCTATATTCTGGTTCGTTTTCTACACATGTTATAAGTGTCAACATATTTTCTTCTGTTTCGTTTAAAACATCCCAATCTGTGTCTTTTATTATTTTACATTTTTCTACTAAATATATTTTTTGAAAATCATTATGAGTATATTTTACTTCATCGCCTTCTTTTAGTTGTTTTAAATTAGCAAAATAATTGACTTCATAGCCCCTATTATGTGCTGCTAATCCTATATTTCCATGTTCTACTGATGTATTTTCAAAATGTCCTACATATTGGTTTAAAATTTCTTTTGTAGTTCCTTCTGCAATATTGGCTATTAATGATATTTTAGGGATTTCAATTTGCCATATTTCGTTTTTTTCAAGGTTATCTCCTTTAAGTACTCTATCTTGCTCAATATTAGTATTTTTCATAATTTCTTGTCCAATCTCATTATCTATATGATAATTTTTTATAAATATTTGCATTGTTAAAAATATGCTTATTGCGAACAAGCAAAAAGCTCTTAATTTTGTAATTTTTAAAATTTTTTGTAACTCACCTCTTTTTTTGGATTATTTTAATAATTTGGATTTTTTTAGAAAAAAATTTTTGATTTAATATTTTTGGAATTTAAATTCAAATATATGTTAGCATAAGTTAAATATTTTTGTCAACATAATTCGTTCGACAAAATAGCTTATATACTATTTGAATTTTTTAAAAGATTACTCTTTTTTATATTGCTATCTTTATAATTTAATGATATTATTATTAAAAAAAATCTTAAAGGAGATTTTTAAATGAAAGAATTGAAAGAAACATTTAATTTTTATGATCAAACATATATAAAATCATATAATTTAGACAAATCAATACAATATCAATTGAATTTACTAGATTCTCTAGATGTATATACTAGAAAACATTGTGAAAATGTAGCAACTATAACGTGTAACTTGTGCAAAAAATTACATCTACCTAGAGGTTTTACAGAATACTGTGCTATATGTGCATATCTTCACGATGTTGGAAAATTATTTATTCCTTCATCAATTTTGCAAAAACCTTCCCAATTAACGGATGAAGAATATGAAACTATGAAAACTCATACTACATTGGGGTATAAATTATGCATAAAAGATGCAAAACTAAGACCTTATTATGCAGGTGCTTATTATCATCATGAATGCCTTGATGGAACAGGATATCCTCAAGGTCTTGTTAAGAAAGATATTCCTTTTGAAGCTCAAATTATTAAAGTTGCTGATGAATATGATGCTCTTGTAAACAAAAGACAATACAAATCACATATTGGAATTTCAGATGCTTTAAAAATGATTATTGATGACACAAAGCCTTCAAGTAATGCACCAAAAAATACAGGATTTTCTAAAGCAGGAAAAATTAATAAAAAAATTGTAAAAAAATTACTAAAAGTTGTTATTGATGATATAGAATATGAATTATCTTGTATAATTGAATATGTTAAAATTTTAAAAAAAGACATTGAAAGATTTGAAAAAATTAATAGTTTAATACGTAAAAAAGATTCATGTAAAAAAGAAAATCAGATAAATTACTATAATGAATATATAAATATGTATTTCCACCAAGGAGAAAACCTTGACAATTTTGACCAATTATATAAAGAGCTAATAGATGCTTATGAACTAAAAAAATCTAATATGATTGATTTACACAAAGAGATAAAAATTATTAAAAGACTTAAAGTTTAAGAGGAATGCTTTTATACATTCCTCTTATTTTTTTATAAAATATTCAATAATTTTTTCTATTAAACTGGTTTCATCTTCTTTTATTAACTTGTTAGTTGTTTCTACATTATCTGATTTTTCTAAATCAACTGGAGTTGCAGTCTTTGCTTGCATTCCTAACTGTTCTGAAGCAGTTTTTTTAATTTCATTCCAATTTAATTTATTTTCTTCTTCTTTTATACTTTTCTCAACTTGGCCATTTTCTTTTTGAATTGTGGCTAATTGATTTTCTAGTTCTTTCTTTTGATTAAACATTTCCATTATTGCGATTTCTCTATAACTTAAAGCAAGTAACATACCAAATATAGCAATTACAACAATCAATTGTATTGCTTTATTTTTTCTTTCTTGAGCTTTTTTATATTTTTGTTTTTCAATACGTTTCTTTACATCTGATTTTGATTCTAATTTCTTTGAGTTCATATTTCTTGTTGTAACTTTTTTTGTTGTTCTTGGTGCATATTCTGGTTCATATTTTCTTGGACTTGTTCCGTATTGATATGATGCTCTTGGCATGTTTCTCACTTCCTTTCAAATATTCTTAATTTTGCACTTTGTGATCTTGAATTTTCTTCTTGTTCTTCTTTTGTTGCTATTATTGGTTTTTTATTTATTATTTTTCCTTTTGAAATTGCCCCACATACACAGTAAGGTAAATCTTTAGGACATGTACATTTTCCTTGTGCATCTATATATGCATTTTTTACAGCTCTATCTTCTAATGAATGGAATGTTATTACACATAATCTTCCTCCACTTTTTAAAAGATCAATGCAATTTTGTATTGTATTATATAATGGTTTTATCTCATCATTTACTTCTATCCTTATTGCTTGAAAAGTTCTCTTTGCAGGATGTCCTTCTTTTTTTGAAAATGATGGTAATGATTTTTCAATTATTTTAACTAATTCTTCTGTTGTTTCTATTTCTTTATTTTTTCTGTATTCACATATATTCTTAGCAATTTGTCTTGAAAATCTTTCTTCACCATATTCATAAATAATATTAGCAAGTTTTTCTTCACTATATTTATTTATTATTTCTTTTGCTGTTAATTTTTGAGATTTATCCATTCTCATATCTAATTCATTATTGCCTAAATAACTAAATCCTCTTTTTTTCTCATCTAATTGATAAGATGATACACCTAAGTCTAGTAAAATTCCATCAACTTCTTTTATTTTTAATTCTTCAAGAATTTCTTTTATTTCATCATGATTTCCATGTATATATTTTACGTTTTCAAATTGTTTTAAGTTTTCTCTTGCAGCTTTTAGTGCATCATCATCTCTATCAATTCCAATAAGTAAACCTTTAGGTGATAATTTTTTTAATATTTCTTTACTGTGCCCAGCACCACCTAAAGTTCCATCTACATATATTCCATCTTTTTTTATGTTTAACCCATCTATAGTTTCTTTTAATAATACAGGTTTGTGCTTAAATTCCAAATTTTCACCTCTTTTTATTAATTTAAGCTGGAGCTTATTATATCCCCAGCTGCTTGTCTTATGTTTTTTGTTCCTTGGAATTTATCTTTTGTATTTTTATCTTTTGTATTTTAATTTTTTCCTTTGTACTTTTGTCTTTAGTATTTTTATATAAACTTTTGCAAGTTATATACCTAACATTGTCATATTTTCTGCAATTTCGTCTGCAGAAATATTTTCATCACATTTTTCCCAGGTATTCTTATCCCAAATTTCTAATCTAGTTCCTACTCCTATTATCATAGCTTCTTTATCTAACTTAGCTGCTTCTCTTAAATTTGATGGTATTAGAAATCTTCCTTGCTTGTCTATTTCACACTCTGTTGCACCTGATAAGAAAAACCTAACAAAATTTCTTGCATTTTTATCTGATAGTGGAAGTGCTTTTAATTTTGTTTCAAAGTTTAGCCACTCATTGATTGAAAAAACAAATAAACATCCGTCTAGTCCTTTGGTTATAATAAATTTTTCTCCTATGTCTTGTCTTAGTTTTGATGGCATTATTAGTCTTCCTTTAACATCCAGAGAATGTTCATATTCACCAATCAACAATTTAGCTTCACCTCACTTTTACCACTTCGTACCACTTTTCTCCACTTCGATACAATAATAATACATTTTTTTTTAATTTGCAAGTATTTTTTTAAAATTTTTTAAAGTTTTTTCAAAATAAAAAACATAAATTCGCTTACTCTCTCTTGAGTTTGCAAACTTATGTTTTGTTTATATGATCTTTTTTAGGTTATTTATAAAGTAATCAATTTCCTCAAATGTATTATTTTCACTAAATGTAATCCTTATTGCTGAATCTATATATTTTTGTGGAATCTTTATTGCTTTTAAAACATGTGATGGAAATGTATTACCTGATGAACATGCTGATCCACTAGAAACACAAATTCCAACTTCATCTAATTTATAAATTAATTTAGAAGCATTTGCTCCTTCAATTGATATATTAACATTTCCTGGTAAACGTTCTTCTAATGTCCCATTTATTATAAATCTATTAGGAATTTCTTTTTTTAGTTTTATTATGCAATAATCTCTTAGTCTTTTTAAATTCCTAATATGTTTTTCCATATTTCTATCAGCAATTTCACAAGCTTTTCCTAGTCCCACTATACCAGCAACATTTTCTGTTCCTGCTCTCATATCTTTTTCTTGATGACCACCATCAACAATCTTTTTTAGCTTAATTTCATTTTTCTTATATAAAGCACCAATTCCTTTAGGTGCACCTAATTTGTGTCCTGATATAGAAAGCATATCAATTCCGATTTTCTTTACATCTATTGGCATATTACCAATCGCTTGAACAGCATCTGTATGAAATGCTATATTATATGAATGTGCTATTTTTGCTATCTTTTCTAATGGTTGAATTGTCCCTATTTCGTTATTAGCACTCATAATACTTATTAATATTGTTGATGGTTTTATGCTTTTTTCTAAATCTTCTAATTTAATTATTCCACTTTCATCAACATCTATATATGATATTTCAAAGCCTTCTTTTTCTAAACTTCTACAAGTTTCTATAATTGCTGGATGTTCGATTTTTGATGTTATTATATGATTACCTCTTTTTTTATTTTCATATACAAATCCCTTTATTGCTAAATTATCACTTTCGCTCCCTCCTGCAGTAAAAAAAATTTCATCTTGATCACAGTTTAATAATTTAGCAACTTGTGCTCTTGCTTTTTCTATCGCTTGTTTAGATTTTCTTCCTAATGAATATAAAGATGATGCATTTCCATATTCACTTGTTAAAAATGGTATCATTTCATCTAATACTTCTGTTTTAATTCTTGTTGTTGCACTATTATCAAAATATATAACTTTCATATTATCACCTTACTCTCTTTTCGTATTATATGAGAGTAAAGATAAAAAGTTTTATAATTTCACATTATTTTATCATTTTTTTTATTTTATCTATGTTTTGAATAACTGTGTCATATCCAAATTTATAACATTTATCCAATTTATCTATATCAAGTAGTCCTGCTCTATCTGTTGGAACTGTTAAAATATAGTCACTTTCTTCTAAACCTCTTTCTGATAGTTTATTTCCCATTATATCTAGTGTTTTCATTAAAATATCCATAATGTCACTATTAGGTTCAACTTCATCAGCTTTAAAATTAACAGCAATAATTTTTTGATTATATATTTCTTTTAATGGCAAAATAGGAATATTGTCTAATGCTCCCCCATCCATAAACATATGCTTTTTAAATTCACAAGGACAGAAAAAAGCTGGAAAACTACTACTAGCTCTTACAGCTTTTCCTATTTCTATTTCTGTTATATATTCATCATTTACATTATTTTTAGGAGCACAGTTTGTAAATATATATTCTTTGGCTTCTGAAATATCTACTGCCGGAATTACTAATGGCATTTTTATATCACTGATTACTCTGATATTTTTTCTTGAAGCTAATTCATTACACATTTTTTCTAATGATGTTCCATCATTAAATCCAGACATTCCTATTTTCTTATTTTTTACAAAATTGCCTATACCATTTATTATTGGACCATTCCCAATATTAATTATTTCTTTAGCATATTTTTTAAATAATACATATATATAATATGGTTTATATCCCATTGCATATAAGGCTGCAACTATACTTCCTGCACTAGTTCCTCCTATTGCATCTATTTTTATTTTGTGTTCTTCCAATGCTTTAAGTACTCCTGCATGTGCAATTCCTCTAATTCCTCCTCCAGCTAAAGCTATACCTATCCCCATAGAAAACCTCCATAATAATTATATTTATTAAAATTATTAACTGTTTTCTATTTTTTAAACTTTATTTATCTATAATTTTTCCATTTGTATCAAGTATTATTTCTTGTTCATCATTATATACTTTAAATCCATTTTCTAAATATTCTATATTAGCATTAGCAATTTCTTTAATTAAATTAAATTCTTTATCATAAAAAATAGTTTTATCTGTGTTAAATTCTACTGCTTGTATTACTAAGGTTCCTTTGACTTTTTGAATTATGTCATATTTATATTCGATTATTAAATTTTCTTGTGAGTCTATTATTCCTGATTTATCCGTTTCATTTGTTGCTATAAAATAATTGTCATATATAAATTCAAGATATTTATATTTTCCTTTAGAGATTTCTTCCATGTTATTATTTAAAATAGAATAATATCCTCCTTCATTTTTTATAAAATATTCTTTTGAAGCAGTTTTTTGAATTATTGTTTCATAATTAATATCAACTTCTAGTCCATTTGTATCCCAAACCTTTTTTTCTTCATCCTTTAATGTATATATGTACAACCCATTTACCTTTAGTTCATTATATTCTGCTTTTAAAATTTCTTTTCCTTTTAAACTTATTGCTCCATATTTTCCTGTTCTTTCTACTATGAATATTTCTAAATCTGAATTATATTCAATGTTTTGATATTGAGTATTAATTATTTTATTATTATTCACAAATATCCCATACTGTCCATTTTTTGCTACAATCAAATAACTTTCCTCACTTTGAATTTGTGTTAATCTTGTTATTTGGTTATATTCTTCTGTTAATACTTGTATTCCTTCACTGTCATAATATCCATATCTATATCCATCTTCTGTTGTTATTTTTACAATATATCCTGATTTTTGATATTTATATTCTTCTGTATAATATTCATCAGATTGTATAGAATCATATTTTATTTTTATTTTTGTTTTTCCTTTTTCATCTAAAATTCCAAATTTTTCATTTTCTCTTACTACTACTTCTCCACCTTTAAATCCTAAACTGAAAATTTCATCATATTTAGCAGATGTTATAACATTTCCTGTAATTCCAAGTAATCCTAATTTTTCTTTATCTTGATATATTAAAATATTTTTTTCATACTCACCATTTGATATTTCTATTACTTCAACATTTTCATATTGAGTAAAAATTTCGTTGTTTTTTTCATTTACAAATTTCTGATTTTCTCCATTTTCACATAAAAATACTGCTCTATGAGGATTTGGAATAATAATATTCTCATATTGTGGCTCAATTATTGTATTTCCGTTTTTAGATATTCCCTTTTTACCATTTTCATCAATTACTGAATAATTTATTGATGTATCTTCAGTATCTTCTATTTTTTTTCTGTTGGGTATATATATAGATATACATAAACTTATTATAATTATTATACAACTTAAAATTATAGTTACTTTTTTTGACATATATTTACCTCTTTCGTTTTTTTGATAATTTTATTTTACTATTACAAGTTAGTTTTTTCAATATTTTTTAATATTTTCCTTGTTTTTTTTTATATCATATTGTATAATCTTTACATAAAAATTTAAAACATAATTGCTATTTAGCATTTAAAAAACTAAATTAGCACTATTGATAAGAAGGGATGATTTTATGAGTAATTTAGTTATTAAAGATTTATTTAACAATCTATCTAACTATGCTAATAAAACTGTAGTTTTAGAAGGATGGGTTAAAACTGTTAGAGACTCAAAAACATTTGGTTTTATTGAGTTAAATGATGGCTCTTTTTTTAAAAATGTACAAATTGTTTTTACAGATAAACTATCAAATTTTTCAGAACTTGTAAAACTTACTATAAGTTCTGCAATTAAAGTTACAGGTATTGTACTTATAACAGAAAATGCAAAGCAACCATTTGAAATTCAGGCAACTGAAATAATAATAGAAAGTTTAAGTCCTGCAGATTATCCTCTTCAAAAGAAGAGACATTCTTTTGAATATTTACGTACTATTGCACATTTGCGACCAAGAACAAATACTTTTAATGCTGTTTTTAGAATTAGAAGTGTTGCTGCTTTTGCAATACATGAATATTTTCAATCAAAAGGTTATGTATATGTTAATACACCAATTATAACATGTGCTGACTGTGAAGGTTCTGCAGAAATGTTTAAATTAACAACACTTGATACAGATAAACCACTTCCAATAAAAGATGGAAAAACAGATTATTCAGAAGATTTATTTGGAAAAAAAGCATTTATTACTGGTTCTGGGCAATTACATGGTGAAACATTTGCTCAAGCTTTTGGTAAAATTTATACTTTTGGACCTACATTAAGAAGTGAAAATTCTAATACAAAAACTCATGCAAATGAATTTTGGATGATAGAACCAGAAATATCATTTTGTGATTTAAATGAATTAATGAATATTGAAGAAGATTGTTTAAAATATATTGTTAAAACTGTTTTAGAAAAATGCCCTGAAGAATTAGAATTTTGCGATAAATTTTTAGAAAACGGATTAATTGATAAACTAACAAAATTAATCAATTCAAATTTCGTAAGAATAGATCATAAAGAAGTAGTTGATATTTTAAAAAAGGCTGATAGAAAATGGGAATTTCAACCAGATTATGATGAAGATTTAGCAAAAGAACATGAAAAATATATAACAGAATACTTTAATGGACCTGTTTTTGTAAAAAATTGGCCTAAAGATATAAAATCATATTATATGAAAGTAAATCCTGATGGAAAAACAGTTGCTGCTGTTGATCTTGAAGTTCCTGGTGCTGGAGAAATTATGGGTGGCTCTCAAAGAGAAGAAAATTATGATAAACTATGTGCTCGTATGAAAGAAATGGGAATTGAAACAGAACCACTATATTGGTATTTGGATCTTCGTAAATATGGAACTGATATTCATTCAGGTTTTGGTCTTGGATTTGAAAGATTACTTATGTATATAACTGGAATAGAAAATATCAGAGATGTTATTCCTTTCCCAAGAACACCTAACAATTGTGATTTTTAAAAAAAGCTGACATTTATAAAATGCCAGCTTTTTTTTACATTATAACTTCAATATTGAAAATCTTCCCAGAACTATCAAGTTCAATCTTATTTTCAACTTGATATCCGTTTAAATTTACAGTAGTAACTCCTTTGTTTTTTCTATTTGGATTTTTAATCTTAATATTATATATACTTTCTCCATATTTATATTTAATTTCAAATTCTTTCCAGTCTTTTGGAATACATGGATTAAAACTCATAATACTGTGGCTTATTTTTAGTCCAAGTATATATTCTATTCCAGCCAAATAATACCAACTACTTGAACCTGTATACCAAGTCCATCCACCTGTACCTGATAAATTTTGTGCTCCATATACATCAGCCGCAATAACATACGGCTCTACTTTATATTTGTTTGCAGATTCCTTTGTTCTTGAATGTTCAATTGGTGTTATCATCCTATATAATTCAACAGCTTTATCTCCTTTTCCTAATATTGCTTCTGCAATAATTGCCCAAATTGCAGCATGTGTATATTGTCCTCCATTTTCTCTAACTCCTGGTACATATGCTTTTATATATCCTGGTTCTAATTTACTCTTTTCAAAAGGAGGGTCTAAAAGTTTAATTATTCCATTTTCTTTATCAATCAAATGATTTTCCAAGCTTTCTATTGCTTGTATTTGTTTTGCTTCTTCACCTGCTCCTGATATTACAGACCAGCTTTGAGCTATACTATCAATTTTACATTCTTCATTTTCCATACTACCATATACATCACCATTATCAGCAAATGCTCTTTTAAACCATCTTCCATCCCATGCATTTGCATTTAAATTTTGTTTAAGAATCTTAGCAGTATCTTCATATTTTTTTGTTAATTCTTCTTCTTTTTTATAATCTGTTATTTTACTAAATGCCTTTAAAATCATATATAAGAAAAATCCTAGCCAAACACTTTCTCCTTTTTCATTTGGTCCTATATTACTAAAACCATCATTCCAATCTCCTATTCCAATTTTAGGCAGTCCATTTTCACCAAAATTACAAGCTTTGTTTATTGCTCTTTTACAGTGTTCATAAATTGTTTCTTTTATATTACTCTCTCTAAACACATCATAACGTTCTTTTTCTTCATCTAATAGTTCTTTTCCATCTAAATAATTAGTTTCTATATCCAAAATACTGTAATCACCGGTATATTCTATATATTTGATTACCATATATGGTAGCCATAGTAAGTCATCTGAAAACTTAGTCCTAATTCCTCTATTATTTTCTTCATGCCACCAATGTTCAACATCACCTTCAACAAATTGATGTTTACTATGCATAATTATCTGATTATATAAAAATTTAGGTTCTAAAAATTTTATTCCCATAGCATCTTGCAGTTGATCTCTAAATCCAAAAGCACCACCTGATTGATAAAATCCACTTCTAGCCAATAATCTACTACTAATTGTTTGATAGGTTATCCATCCATTTAGCATGATGTTTAGTGATTCATATGGAGTTTTAACTTGAACTCTTCCTAATAATTCGCTCCATTTATATTTAACTTTTTCTAATTCATCACTGCAGTTTTGAACTTTAGAATATTTATAAGCAATATCTTTTGCCATTATTAAGTTTTCTTCAGCTCCTAAAACAATTGAAATTTTTTTATTAGAAAAGCTTTCTATTTCAACTTCTATTTGAATGGCTATACAAGATTTTTTACTAATCCCACTATCATTATCTAACTTTGTCTGAATAATTCCTTCTGGGTTTATAATTCCTTCTTTTCCAAAGAAGAAATTTTTATTTCCTGTAAATGAAATAATTTTTTCACTGCTTGAAATATAAATCATATTATTAAATTCGTTGGTATTATACAAATTTTGTGCAAATATAATATTAGAATTTTCATCATGTTTTAGCTTTATATAGCTATCTGTTTTAATTTCGTCTTCTCCTATTACTGGTTTAATATAATAAAAAATTTCAATTTTTTTCTTTTTTGGTGTATTATTTTTTAAAGTTAATATATTTATTTTTGCACTGTCTTGCCTTGGGACAAAAACTTCTAACTCTTGCATTAAGTCATTACTAGAATGAATATATTTTGCATATCCAAAACCATATATACAATAATAGTTTTTTTCATCAGTGCTTGGCATTGCAGTAACACTCCATATTTTTTGACTTTCTTCATCTTTAATATATATTATTTCAGATGGAATATTCAAAGATGCACTATTATTCCAACTAGTAATTCTATTTAACCTACTATTTTTATACCAAGTATAGCCTCCTCCACTTTCAGTAACAACAGTTCCAAATTTATCATTTGATAATATATGACTCCATATTGTTGGCAATTGATTATCTTTATTAATTTTAATTAAATATTCTTTTCCATCTTCTGAAAATGCTCCATATTCATTATAATATTTTAGATTTTGAATATTATCGAAAATATTTATATCATTTGTTTCATCCTTTTTTAATTTAACATTTTCTTTTTCTCTAATAATTCTGTAATTTCCTTGTACTTCTTCTTCCATATCTTTTATAATATTTTCTAAATTTCCTAAATGACTGTCTATAACTAATGATGATAAAAATTTTATCATATTTACATCTTGAATATCCATTTCATTTTTTGAAAGAACAAAAATTCCTCCTCTTGTATTTTTCAAAAATGCTTGATGAGTATTTAATATAGCACTTTCAATTTCATCTCTTATATAATTCTCATAACTATAATTTTCTTCATGAATTATTACAAGCTCAATTTTTATATTCCTAATTCTGAAAAATTCATATGCTTTTAATATTTGTCTAATAACATATATATCATTTACGTATTTAATAGTAACTGTTATAATCGGAAAATCTCCTGAGATTCCATATTTCCATAAGTCTTTTTGTTGATATATTTTATATCCTAATTTAATATTGTTTTTTACAGGATTATCAAATATCAAATATGATAAAATTGTTTGATAAACATCCATGTCTTTTCCTTTTATTTCAAGATATCGTGCCTCTTCTTCTGTTTTAATTTTTGCAATTTCAAATTCTCTGCTTACATTTTCTGTTGTCTTGAATTTTTGAATATTTTGAATTGCTATATTTTTATTATATTCTACTGAAATAATTAAATCTGTGTATATTTTTTGATTTGGTTTTATTTTTATTGTAATTTTTTGTGCAACAACTCCTTCTGTTGTTAATCCTGTTTTCTTTGACAAAGGTGTTGAATTTATGATAGATATTGGTGTTCCTAAATTATTTCTTCCTATAAACTTTGACTTATCTATTTCATATTCTGTTTCTCCTATTTTTTCACAGTTTGTTTGCATTTTTGCAATTAAATATAAATTTTTATCATGTATTTCTCTATTTCTTCTTTTAACTATAATAGCATCTATATTTTCATCATATTTATAGGATAAAAATAAATTATTAAATGCTGGATGTGCGTATTCCTGTTCTTTTTTGGATAATATCGGTTCAAAATATGATGTTATTTCAAATATTTTTTCTTTTTCAGAATTATTATAAATTTCTAACCTTCTTATTTCAACAGGCTCACTTGCATCTACTGTTATTTTTAATTTTGTTTTTATATCTCCATTATTTTTTTCAAATTTATTTTTATCTGGCATAAATTGTATATTAAGCATATCACAATTATCATCACCAGTAGCTGACCATATTTTATTTGTTTCAATATCTTTTATAAAAAAGAAAATTCCTTGATTATAGTCATCTGTTTTTTTATATCTATTTAAATAATTTTCTTCAAATTTGCTAAAACCATTTCCATTTTGATCTATTGCAACTGTATATTTTTCATTTCCTATTACATTTCCTCTTTGAAATCTTTCATCAATTTTATTGTATTCTCTTACTGTATAATTTTCATAATCTTGATATTTTATTTTTTCTGGTTTTTCTTTATTTTCTTTTGTTATTATAAATGTTTCTGGCATTCTTTCTTGTAATAAAACACTTACTGATTCAATTTCTGGATTTTCTATAAATCTTTTTTGAAAAATGTTATCATTAATTAAATTATCAATAGATAATAATATTAGTGCTTGATGATGTGCCATATATGTTTTTACTATTTCTGATTTTTTACCTTTATCCAATCTTTCTGGGGTATAATCTATTGATTCATAAAAGCCATATTTGTTATACATTCCTTCTTTTTCTAGTTCTCTCAAATTTTCTATAACTTTGTTAGGACAATCATTCAAAGCTAAAACTGAACCATAGCTTGAAACGACCATTTCATCAGCAAGTCCTCTTTTTAGTCCTAACCATGGAATCCCAAATGCTTTATATTGATAATTTGAATGTAAGTCTTTTAAATTAAATGCTGTTTCAGATATTCCCCATGGAATACCTAGTTTTTTACTATATTCTATTTGATTCATAATAGCAAACTTACATGATTCATCTAATAAACTTCCTTCATATCTTGGAATATTTATATTAGGCATTAAATATTCAAATGCCGTTCCTGACCATGATATAAGCCCTTTATACTTTTTAAAAACTGTCAATGTTCTACTTAAATTATTCCAATGTTTAGCTGGGACATCCTTTTTGGCTATTGCTACTAAACTTGCTTGTCTTGCTTCTGATGCTAGTAAATCATAATATGAATCTGTTAACTTGTTTTCTTCAATATTAAAACCAATAGAGAATAATCTTTGTTCTTCATTATATAATATTTTAAAATTTGTTTCCTCAATCATTTGAGATAATTTATTAATTACATCTTTAGGTGCGTGTTGTTTTTTTAAAAAAGTTCTAGTAGTATACATATATCCTACTAAATTTCCACTATCTACAGTTGATACATATCTTGGAATTAGTGGTTCTTTACTTTTTATATTATACCAATTATACAAATGCCCATTCCATTTAGGAAGTTCATAAATTGTTTCTATTATTTTTGTAAGTAAATCTATTGTTTGCGGTAATTTCTCAAATCCCATATCATATGCTGAAATAACAGCTAAAAGTGAAAGTCCTATATTAGTAGAAGAAGTCCTATATACAATACTTTGCTTTCTATTTTCTTGGTAATTGTCTGTTATTAAATAATTATTTTCTTTATTTAAATATGTCTTAAAAAATTTCCACGTTTTCTCTGCTATTTCTTGTAAATATTTTAAATCATTTTCATTCAATTCTTTCTTATTTTTTTCAGGAACCAGGCTAATTCTATACATAATAAATGGTGTAAATATCCATAATATACCTATTATTTTCAAATAAATGTTGTTTAGAATAAGTAAAAATATTCCTAATATAACATTTATAAACATCATTTTATAGTAATTTTGAATATTGGTTTTTGACTGTTTTTCCGCTTCTTCAGAAGTCATCCATTCTAACAAATGCTTATGTGAATAAATAAGTCTATATATTGTTTTTATAATCGAAATAGTTTCAATATAGGCTTTATATGGCAAACATCCTAATGTTAATACTAATCTATAAATATTTCCTTTAAATCCTGTTATAAATGGTGTAAATGTTCTTTGCTTTCTTTCTCCTTCTTTTCTAGAAAAAGCAAGATTTATAATTTCTAATAGAAATGGATATATTGTAATTCCTAAGCCTACAAATATTATCCAATTTGATTTTAAATATACTGCCCACAGTAATAGAAAAAAGATTGAAATTTCAAACAAACTTCTTCTTAGATTGTCTAAAATTTTAAATTTAGATAATATGTTTAATTTTCCCTTTAGCCATCTAACTATTTGCCAATCTCCTCTTATCCATCTTGATAATCTGTTCATGAAACCAGCATATTTATATGGATATCCATCCATTAACATTATATCTGTTGCTAAACCACATCTTAAATAATTTCCTTCTAATAAATCATGACTTAATACTTTATTTTCTGGAATTTCATCTTTTAATACTTTTGAAAAAGTTTCTACATCATAAATACCTTTCCCTGTAAAAATTCCTTCTCCAAAATTATCTTGATATACATCTGAAATTGCATTTGTATAGTTATCAATTCCTCCCGCTCCTGCAAATATTTTTGTAAATAAATTTTTATTACTATTATTTAAGTTTATTCCTATTCTTGGCTGTATTAAACCATGTCCTCTTACTACTATGCCATTTTTTATTTCAGGTTTATTTAGTATATGAGCCATTGTACCTATAAGTTCAAAGGCTGTATTCAAATTCAAATCAGTATCAGAGTCTAATGTTATTACATATTTTATAGGTGGTAATTTGTCTTGTTCTATTGTATTTACTCTAAATTTATTTTTTTCATGTTTTAAAATGTATTCATTAAATTGTACTAATAGTCCTCTTTTTCTTTCCCATCCTAAATATTTTTCTTCACTCTTATTATATTTTCTTTCTCTATATATAAAATGGAATATTGGAAATTTGGGATTATTATATTTTTCATTTAAGCATTTCGTTTGTCTTAATCCTTCTTCTTCAATTTCTCTATCATATTTTTCTTCTTTAGTGTCACTTTCTGAGCAATCTCCTAAAACAGCAAAATATAAATTTTCACTTTTATTTGCTAAATAAAAAACTTCAAGTTTTTTAAATAATTCTTGAACTTTTTCTTTTGTTTTTATAATTGTTGGAATAACTACAATCGTTGAATTTTCTTCATTTATTCCGTTCGAAAAGTCCATCTTAGGTATAAGGTTTGGTTTAACTAATTTTCCTAATATAAATTGAATTGTTTGTGTAACAAATTCAGACATTGGTATAATAAAAATTAATGCTGTAAAAATATATTCTAGCAAATCATTTGTTATTATTTTTGCAAAAATTAATGATAATACTATTGTTAATACAAATATTGCAAAAATATATATTCTTACTTTGGTAACATTTTTAATTTTATTTTCTTTGATTTCTAGTTTTTCAAAAAGTTCTTTTCTTCCTTCGTCTATTAAATAATAGCCAATGTGGCTTTCTTTTGTTCCTAATTTAGATTCCTTGCATAATTCTAGTACTTTTTTTGCTATATATATTTCTGACATATTACTTTTTTTAGCAATCTCTTTTATTGAATTTCTATAATATTCTTTTGTTTTATTATCCATTTTTTCGTATATTTTTGTGGGCTCATTATTTAATATTTCTTCTACTCCATTTATTTTTTCGAATATATTTAAAAAGTTTATTCTTTGTATTCTTTTTATGCTAGTAATACAATTTGCCATTGTAATTTTCTTTATTGCTATGTCAAAATGTTCTCTTTGTATTGCATCTGCTACTGTTATTCCAATTTTTTCAACTTCTTCTTCTAAAATATTTAAATATCCATATGCTTTTTTTCCAAATTTTTTTAATGAATATGACATATATTCTATAAAAGGATATCTCATACTTTTAAATTCTATATTTTTTAATTTCGTTCCTGTAATTTGATTATACTGTAACTCATTTTTTTCTTTTTTTTCTACAAGTCTTTCAATTATACTTCTAACTTTATATTTTTGCATTTGGCTACTGTAAATTTTTTCACATATTTCAGCAATATTGTTTATTATTGCCATTTGCAAAAACATTCCTATATTCCAAATTTCTTCCATATTTAATGTTTTTTTAGTTTGATATGCTTGTAAATATTTTTCTAGATTTTCTCCATTTATTTTATTATCTGTATATGCCACTAACTCTGTAGCTAATACATATATTCTTGCAAATCCAGCATATTTTCCATTCTGGATTCCTACAAAATTTGTATACTTTTTTATAGTTATTTCTTTTTCAATCTGTCTTACTGATTCTTCTATTATATAAAAGTTGTCTAATATCCATTCTCCAGCTGGATGTATGTTTATTCCTAATTTAATATGTTCATTTAACAAATTATATACATTTTTTATTTTTACATAATTATCTAATAATTGTGGTATTGGATATGTGCTTTTATTTGACTTAGATTTTAATATATGTTGCATAGCAATTTTTTCCAAATGTTTTTTTAATTGTTCTTCATCAAGTATTGCACCTTCTATATTTAGCTTTTGATATTTTTTCAAGAAAATCCACTCCTTGTTTTTTCTCATATTATTAGCATTTTGTGGATTTTTATGCAAAAAAAGAATACTTTATATGTATTCTCTTTTACCTATTTCTTAATTTAAATTCTAAGCCTGTATTTCTTTTTTTGCTGTCAACATTTTTTATCATAAATTCTACTACTTTTTCACTTCCAACAATAATCAATAATTTTTTTGCTCTAGTAATACCTGTATATAACAAGTTTCTCGTAAGTAACATAGGAGCTGTTTGAGGAATAATCATTATTACTACATCAAATTCACTACCTTGTGCTTTATGTATTGTTATACAATAACTATGTTCAATTTGTTCTAATTCATTAAATTCATACCAACAAACTTTTTCATCATCAAATTTTACTTTAATATTTTTTTCTTTCTCATCTATTTTAATTATAGTTCCTACTTCTCCATTAAATATTCCATTACCTGTTTCTAAATCATTTCCAATATTTTTTTCCCAATACATATCATAATTATTTTTTATCTGCATTACTCTATCTCCAACTCTAAATATTGCTCCCATATAATTTTTTTCTACTTCGCCTTCTCTATGTGGATTTAATTCTTGTTGTAATTCTTTATTCATTTCTTTAGTTCCTAGCAATCCTTTTTTAGTTGGTGTTAAAACTTGTATACTTTCAAAAAAATCATAATTATTAAATTTTTTTAACCTGCCATTACATAATGATAGAACTTGTTGTAATACTTTTTCTTGGTTATTTTCTTTTATAAAAAAGAAGTCTTGATTTTTTTCCTCTATTTCTACTTCATCTTTTCCTATAAAATTTTCTCCATTATTTACTCTATGTGCATTTACAATAATTTTGCTTTTAGCTGCTTGTCTAAAAATTTTGTCTAAATGTACTGTTACAATTTTTTGTGAATCTATAAAATCTTTTAAAACATTTCCAGGTCCTACTGACTGAAGTTGATCACTATCTCCTACTAATATCAGTTTAGTACCAAGATAAATACAATTTAACAAATAATTCATTACAAACATATCTACCATAGATACTTCATCTACAATTATTATATCTGCATCAATAGGTGTTCCTTGATATTCATTTTCTTTTTGATATGCTGAATCTTCATCTAATTTTCCAATCTCTAATAATCTGTGTAATGTGCTTGCTTCTTCTCCTGTTGTTTCAGTAATTCTTTTTGCTGCTCTTCCTGTTGGAGCACATAATACAATTTTGTACTTCTTTTGCTTATATATCTCTATTATACTTTTTATTATTGTAGTTTTTCCAGTTCCAGGTCCTCCAGTGATTATTGTAACATTATTATCATTGATTGTTCTTACAGCCTCTTTTTGTTTATCTGATAATAAAATATCTGTATGTTGTTCTACTATCTTAAGTTCTTTTTCTATATTAGAAATTTTTTTCATATTCTTAGAGTTATTTAATTTCATAATTCTTTCTGATATTTGATTTTCAGTTTTAAAAAAATTGTATAAATATACCCATTCTTCTTCATTTCTATCTTCAATTACTATTTCATTATTTACTTTTAAATTTATTAAACCTTCTTTTATTGAATCTTCAGTTACATTCAAAAGTTGTTTTACATATTCTATTAAATTTTCTTTTAAAACACAGCAATGTCCATTATATGTTATTTTTATTAAAGCATATTTTATTCCACTTTTTATTCTTTTTTGGTTTTCTTTTTCAATTCCTAAATCTATTGCCATTTGATCAATTTGCTTAAAGTCTATTCCTCTTACTAAATCTATTAAAATATAAGGATTTGATTCTATCTCAGTAATTGCATGAATTCCCAATAAATCATAGATTTTTTTACAATTTTCTGGTTTTATTCCAAATTTCTCAAGAAAGCCTACTATTTGCCATATTTCTAAGTTTTCCATAAAACTTTCTGATATTTCTAGTGCTTTATTTTTACTTATTCCACTGATTTGAGCTAATTTTTCAGGTTCATATTTTAGAATGTGTATTGTTTCCTCTCCAAATTTATCTATTATTTTTTTTGCCGTTGCCTGTCCTATTCCTTTTAAATTTCCACTTGCTAAATATGCCTCTAATGCATATAAAGTCTGAGGCATTAATTTTTCAAAAGTCTCTATTTTAAATTGCTCTCCATAATCTTTATGTTCTACAAATTTTCCAAATAATTTTAGAGTATCACCTTTGTTTATAAATGGTAAATATCCTACAATTGTTATTTCTTCTTGTTCTGTTTCTAGTATACCTACCATGTAACTATTCACTTCATTTTGATATATTATTTCTACTAGCACTCCTTGTATTTCTTGCACTTATTTCATCTTCTTCCTTATTATATATGTAAAATTATAACAATTTAACTTTATTTTTTCAAGTAAGCTAATCAAACAAATTTTATTTCCTGTTTAATGGCTTTATCGGTGTATAAATACGAGTATGATAATGTTTAGTTATTAATAAAAAATATTTTTATATAAGTAACTCACTTCAAAATTTTGAATAAGCTAAACTTTCCTTATAACTTCTAATTTAATAAA
>CALXZB010000012.1 GCA_944393125.1 uncultured Clostridia bacterium
CAACAAAAAAATCAACCAGATTTATTTTCTGATTGATTTTGTATCAATTCTGTTCTATTAGTTCGAACAGAAACGTCGTTGGAGCGGGTAGCGAGAATCGAACTCGCGCAACCAGGTCGGAAGCATGGTATTCTACCACTAAACTATACCCGCATACAAACATTATACAATAATTAAGAAGAAAAATCTATAGAAATGGGAAAAAACTCAGCTAAAATAATGAAATATAATTATAAAATTATTAATAATTAAATATACTAATATTATAGGAGAACAACAATGAAAACAATATTCATACACAAAAAACACATATTAATAATTTTAATATTAATAATACTAATTGTAATTGCATTACTAATACAATCAGGAAAAGATGTAGTGGAAGTATTCCAAAATAATTATAATTCATTAGACTTAATGAACAAAATAAGTAGTAAAGAGAATAGTGAAGAAAAAATAGCATATTTAACTTTTGATGATGGACCAACAACAATAGCAACACCAACTGTTTTAGACATTTTAAAAGAAGAAAATGTAAAAGCTAGTTTTTTTGTTATTGGAAAAAATGTAGATAAAAATCCTCAAATAGTAAAAAGAGCATATGAAGAAGGACATTACATAGCAAATCATGGATATGATCATAATAATTCAACTTTATATAAAAGCAATGAAAGTTTTAAAGATGAATTAGAAAAAACAGATCAAGCTATTGGAAATGCTATAGGTATTAATAATTATAATTCACATATTTTTAGATTTCCAAATGGTTTTATGGCACCTGCAAATAAAAAAAGAAAAGAAGAAGTTCTAGAGGTATTGAGAGAAATGAATTATAAATACATAGACTGGAACTGCTTAAATAATGATTCTATGAAGAAATATTCAAAAAGTGAATTATTAAATAATTTGAAAAAAACTTCGCAAAATAAGAACAAATTAGTAATTTTAATGCATGATACTAAAGATGTAAGTGATTCTTCTTCTGCACTAAAAGAATCAATTGAATATTTAAAGGCAGAAGGTTATAATTTTAAAAATTTTTATGATTTATAATGAAAAAGTACAGGCTTATATATTATAAGCATCTGTACTTTTTTCTGGTAAAGAAAATTCTTTTCCATTTAAATAATTCAAATTTTTACTATCAGTTTTAAAATTAAACTTTAATTTATATGCTTTTAGTTGCTGATATTTAAAACCAAAATTTTTGTTAACAGAGTTGATTCCATATTTTCCATCACCTATAATAGGAAAACCTGTATGAGCTAAGTGTGCTCTAATTTGATGAGTTTTACCTGTTTCGATTTCTACTTCTAATAAAGATGAGTTATTATTAAATTCCTTTAAAACAGAATAAGAAGTTATAATTTTTTGATATCCAGTTTTGAAATCGTCAGAAATATAAACCAAAGATTTTTTATTATCTTTAAACAAATAAGCTTCCAATTTTGCTTTTTTTATTTTAGGAATTCCGTAAACTAGTGCTAAATATTTTTTGCATATTTCATGATTTTTAAACTTATCAAGTAAAATTTTTAAAGTATCTTCATTTTTGGCAAACAAAATTAATCCCATTGTATTTCTATCAAGCCTATGGCAAGGCATTGGCAAAAAATTAGATGAGGTATATTTTTCATGAACAAGAGTTGTTAAACTGTTCTCACCAGTAACTTCGATATTTGCAGGTTTATTAATAATTAAAATATTATCATCTTCAAAAATAATATTCAAATTAATATTAGGTGAAAAAAAATTATCTGCAATGTAAATACTAATTTCATCCCCAGTAAAGATATTACAATCTTTATTGACTCTAACATTATTAACTTTTATATCCTTTTGTCTTAATGCTTTATATAGCATATTTGGAGACAAAGAAGGAAAACTATCTAAAATAAATTTTGTAAGTTTTTTACTATTATATTTTTCTGGTACAATTAATTTTTTCATAACACTAATCCTTTTTATAAATATAATAAAATATATCATATTTTATTGATTTTATCAACACATACTATTTATAATAAATGCGAAAAAAGTCGAAAAAATGAATAAAAATGAGAAAAAATGAGTATTCTATAAATACATAAAAGTAAAATCAAACAATAAAAGCCCTTAAAAGAGCTAAAAAAGAGAAATCAAGAATGAATAATTTGCAAAAATATGAAAAATATGCTATAATTATTCTTGTCGCGAAAAAAAGGAGAGTGTATATTATTTTAAAAAGAAAAATAAAATACTATACGAAAGAAACATGTAAACTATTTAGCATAATGGCAGTTGCATCAGGAATAATAATAGCGATTATTTTATTAAAATATAAACCAATTTATAAAGTAACCCTATCAGGGCAAGAGATAGGGTATGTAGAAAACGAAACAAAATTAGAAAATAGAATTCAAACTGAAATAATAGAAATGGAAGGAAAAAACATAGATTTTGTTTCATTAGACGATATGCCAAATTATGAACTAAAATTAGTAGACAGAAGCCAAGAAACAAATGAAGAAGAAATAATGATAGCATTAAAAGATAATGCAAAAATAATGTATAAATATTATGCTGTTATATTAAATAATGAAACAGTAGGTTTAGTAGATAATATGGAAGAAGCTGAACAAGCTGTAAACCAGATAAAAGAAGAAAATAAGTCTGTAAACTTAGATTTAATGATAACACAAAATTATACAGAAGACATAAGCTCTATAAATTTAGAATCAGTTCAAGAAACTCAAACAAAAGTTGAGGAAAAAGTAGAAGCATTAATAGAACAAGATGAAAAAACAAAAAAACCAATACTAAACGGAATATTATTAGCAGTAACACCAGTAGAAGGAAGAGTAACATCCAGATTTGGTTCTGTAAGTAGTATAAGATCTAGTGCACATACAGGAACAGATATTGCATGTGCAAAAGGAACACCAATTAAAGTTGTAGCATCAGGAACAGTTACTTTTGCAGAAAGAAATGGTTCATACGGAAATTTAATAAAAGTTGATCACGGAAATGGTGTTGAAACTTGGTATGCACATTGTACTGATTTATATGGTAAAGTAGGAGAGAATGTTAATGCAGGAGATGTTATAGCAACTGTTGGATCAACTGGAAATTCAACAGGAAATCATTTACACATAGAAATAAGAGTAAATGGAGTTGCAATAAATCCTCAAAAATATTTATATAAATAAAAAGTGATATAACTGATACGAAATTTAACTTGTTCATTTCAGTTATACCGCTTTTATTTTATTCAACTGTTACAGACTTGGCTAGATTTCTTGGTTTATCTACATCTAATCCTTTTTCTTTTGAAATATAGTAAGCAAGTAGTTGTAAAGGAATAATAGAAAGAATAGGTGATAATAGTGTATATGTATCAGGAATTAATATGACTTTATCTATATTATTAGTTGGTAAATTTTTATTTGTAATAACTAGAGTATGAGCACCACGAGTGATAACTTCTTGTATATTACTAATAGTTTTTTCAACTAATTGTTCATCAGTAATAACACTTACAACTGTAATTCCATTTTCTATTAATGCAATAGGTCCGTGTTTTAATTCTCCAGCAGCATATGCTTCAGAGTGAATATAAGAAATTTCTTTTAATTTCAAAGAACCTTCAAGAGCAGTATTATAGTCAATTCCTCTACCTAAGAAAAATACATCCTTTTCTTGATAAATTTGTTTTGCAAAGTTCTTAATATCATCAGAACATTTTAATGTTGCTTCAATTTTTGAAGGAAGAGCTAAAATTTCATTTTTAATATTATTAAGTTCTTTAAAAGAATAAGATTCTAATATTTCAGCAAAATATATGGCTAAAAGCTCAAGTAAGACAACTTGTGAAGTATATGCTTTTGTAGATGCAACTGCGATTTCAGGACCAGCATGAGTATATAGAGAATAATCAGCTTCTCTTGTAATAGAACTACCAACAACATTTGAAATTGCTAAAGTAGTTGCATTTTTAGATTTTGATAATTTTAATGCTGCAATAGTATCTGCAGTTTCACCTGATTGAGATATAAAAATGCACAATGTGTTTTTATCGACAATAGGATCTCTATATCTGAATTCAGAAGCGATATCAACTGTGACAGGAATTTTGCAAAGTTTTTCAATTGCATTTTTCCCAGAAAGTCCAGCATGCATAGCAGTACCACATGCAACAATATATATTTTGTTTATATTCAATAAAAATTCTTTATTAAAATTTAATTCATCAAAACAACAATTTTCATTTTCAGTTAAACGAGAACCAACTGTTTCTCTAACAGAAATAGGTTGCTCAAAAATTTCTTTTAGCATAAAATCTTCATAACCATTTTTATCGGCAGAACCAGCATTCCAATCTATATTTTTTACTTTTTTATCAATTTTTGATAGATTTAAATCAAAAAATTCAATGTTATTTCTTTCAATTAAAGCAATTTCAAAATCATCCAAAAAATAAAATTCATTAGTAAAAGATAGTATTGCCGGAATATCTGATGAAATATAATTTTCTTCCGTTCCTTTTCCAATTACTAAAGGGCTATCTTTTTTTGCTACAATAATATTATCAGGTAAATATGTTGAAATTATTTGTATTGCGTAACTACCTTTTAGAGATTTGCAAGCAGATTGAACAGCACGTAAAACTCTTTGTGAATCATTTTTTGAGTCTTTTGAATAATAATAATGTATAAGATTTGGAATAACTTCTGTATCTGTTTGTGAATAAAAAGTATAGCCATTATCAATTAAAAAATCTTTTAACTCATTATAATTCTCAATAATTCCATTGTGTACAACTGCAAAATGATTACTATTATCCAAATGCGGATGTGAGTTTTCTTTAGAAGGTTTTCCGTGAGTTGCCCATCTAGTATGTGCAATACCAATAGTTCCAACTAAATCATCTATACCATCTAATTTATATAAATTTTTTACTCTACCCTTATCTTTCATAATAGATAATCCACCAGGTTCTATAGTTGAAAGTCCAGCAGAATCATAACCTCTATATTCTAATCGTAAAAGACCATTAATAAGAATAGGAGTAGCTTTTTTTAATCCTATATATCCAATAATTCCACACATAAGTAAAACCTCCTTTAAATTTACCATATTATATTATAATAAAATTAAAAATGTATCAAGAGATTTTAAAAAAGTTGATATTGCAAATTACATAAAATTATTGTATTATTATATGATAGAAATAAAATAAAGAGGAAGGAGGAAGAAAATGTTTAATATAGAGGAACAATTAAAAATATTGCCAGATAAACCTGGTGTATATATAATGCGAGATGCAGAAAACAACATAATATATGTAGGAAAAGCAGTTAATTTAAAAAATAGAGTAAGATCATATTTTAGAAAAACAGATAAAACAGAAAGAATAAAAAAAATGGTATCATTAATAGACCATTTTGAATACATAGTAGTAGATAATGAAGCAGAAGCATTGATATTAGAGTGTAATTTAATAAAGAAAAATAGACCTAGATTTAATGTACTCTTAAAAGATGATAAAACATATCCATATATTAAAATTGATATAAAATCAGATTATCCTAATGTTGTAATTACTAGAAAGATTATAAATGATGGTTCAAAATATTTTGGACCATATGCAAATCCAGGTGCAGCAAAAGAAATGTTAGACTTCATAAAACAAAAATATAAAATTAGACAATGTAAAAATTTTAAGTCTGAAACAAGAGCATGTCTTAACTATCACATAAATAGATGTTTAGGACCATGTATGGGTTATATTTCAAAAGAAGATTATAGAAAGCAAATAGATGAAATTATAGACATATTAGAAGGAAAAGTGGAAAAAGTATTAAAAAATTTACAAAATGAAATGTTAAAAGAAGCTAATAATATGAATTTTGAAAAAGCAGCATATATTAGAGATAGGATGCTTGCTATTGAAAGAGTAAATGAAAAACAAAAAGTTTCAAATATTACAGAAAATAATATAGATGTAATAGGAATAGCAAAATCTGAAATTGAAGTATGTATAGAAATATTTTTTGTGCGTGGAAGCAAAATGGTAGGAAGAGAACATTATTTTTTCTCAGATTTAAAGGAGATGGAAGATAAAGAAATTATATCAGGGTTTATTAAACAATATTATATGGATGCACAATATTTACCTAATAAAATAATGATTAGAGAAGAAATTGATGATAAAAATGCTATAGAAGAATGGCTAAGTAAAGAGGCTGGAAGAAAAGTAGAAATAAAGGCACCTAAAAAAGGAGAAAAATTAAGGTTTGTAGAAATGGCAGATAATAATGCTAAAATTACATTAGAGAATAGAGAAAGAGATAAAAGTGAGATATTAGTTGAACTTAAAGAATTGCTTGGCTTAGAAAGAATACCAAGAAAAATAGAAACTTTTGATATTTCAAATATATCAGGAGAATATATAGTTGCTGGAATGAGTGTAATGATAGATGGAGTTATAAAAAGAAATATGTCAAGACGTTTTAAGATAAAAACAGTATATGGGCAAGATGATCCAAGATGTATGGAAGAAGTCATAACACGTAGGTTAAAACATTCAATTGATAGTAACACAAGTGGATTTGGAAGTTTACCTAATGTTATATTTGCAGATGGTGGAATTACTCAAATAAAAGCAATTAAAAAGGCAATTGCAAAATATGAAATAAATATTCCAGTGTTTGGAATGGTAAAAAATGATAAACATCAAACAAGAGCATTAATTGATGAAAATCGTAAAGAATTAGAAATATCTGAAAATTTAAAAAATTTAATAACAAAATTCCAAGATGAGGTACATGATGTAGCAATTTCATATCATAGAAAGTTAAGAGATGAAGATATAAGAAAATCAGAGCTGGATAATATTGTAGGAATCGGGAAAATTAAAAAACTAAGACTATTAAAACATTTTGGAAGCATAGAAAATATAAAAAATACTAGTATTGAAGAATTAACAAAAATTGAAGGAATAAATAAAGATTTGGCTGAAACAATACTTGATTCAATTAATAAAAAATAAATTATAATAAATCATTATATAAAAAAATTGTAAATTATTGCGATGGAAAATAAAAATAATTTAGAATAAAATAAAAAAATTATCATATATATTATTATGGACAAGTTGTCTTAAAAGGGGAGGGAGTATATGAAATTTTTTAGAAAGCATAAGTTGATTTCATTTGCAATAATTTCTTTTATAATTCTTGCAGGAATTAATTTTTATATGATATTTGAATTGATAAAAATAATAGGTAAAATTTAAAAAGACAGCAGATAGTTGCTGTTTTTTTATTATGCTTATAAAAAATAACTAATTTAACTTTTGAGCATAGATTATATAAGGAGGTAATGATTATGAAAGGGCTATGCTTATCAGGAGGAGGAATAAAAGCTGCTGCACATATAGGTGCATTAAAGGCTTTTGAAGAAGAAAATATAAAATTTGATTGTGTTTCAGGAGCATCTTCAGGGAGTATTATAGCAACTATGTATGCATTGGGTTATAGTAGTGATGAAATGTGGAAAATGTTTAAAGAATTTGCACCTAAAATTAAATATTATCAATGGAGTAATATTTTTAAACTTATTTTTGGATTAATTGTAAAAAGAGAAATTACTATAGATGGTTTAAATAGTGGAAAAACAATTGAAAAAATTATTGATGACATTTGTGCTAATAAAAATATTAGAAATATAAATGAAATAAAAATGCCACTTTTAATTTCAATGGTAGAAGTAGAAACAGGAACAGTCTATATTGCATCATCAAAACAAGTAAGAACAACACTTTCAGATAAAACCAGATATATTAATGATATGCCAATAGGAACGGCAGTAAGAGCAAGTTGCAGTTTTCCTGTTGTATTTTCTCCTTGTAAATATAAAAATTTGGAATTAATTGATGGAGGAACACGTGAAAATTTACCATGGAGAAGTTTGAAATTGATAGGTGCAGAAGAAGTATGGGGAATAGAATTTAACACTATTTATAAAAAAACAGAATGCTGTAATAATATAATTGAAATGGCAGTTAGAAGTATTGAACTGCAAGGAAGAGAATTAGCGGTATATGAAAATACAGGAATTGATAAATTAATAAATATTAATTTAAGAAAAGTATCACTTTTAGATTATACAAAAATGGAAGAACTTTATAAAATAGGATATATACAAGCTAAAAAACAAATAGAGCAACAACTTATATAAGTACAAATATTGAAAATAAGCAATTTGTGTAGTATAATATAACAAGTAAAGTATAAGAAAGGATTGAAAAATGAATTTAGCAAATGATTGGAAAGATTATAAAATATTAGACATGGCAGATGGACAAAAATTGGAAAAATGGGGAGAGGTTATATTATCAAGACCAGATCCACAAATAATATGGAAACAAAAATCATATCCAGAAAAGTGGAAAACAATAAATGCAGAATATCATAGAAGTAAAACAGGTGGTGGTTCATGGGAATACAAACAAAAGATACCATCACAGTGGCAAATAAAATATAAAGAACTAACTTTTAACATTAAACCAATGGGATTTAAACATACTGGATTATTTCCAGAACAGGCGGTTAATTGGGATTGGATGATGGAAAAGATTAGAAATGCAAAAAGAGAAATAAAAGTTTTAAACCTTTTTGCATATACAGGAGGTGCAACTGTTGCTTGTAGTGCTGCTGGAGCAACAGTATGCCATGTTGATAGCTCAAAAGGAATGGTTGCATGGGCAAAAGAAAACATTATATCATCAAAATTAGAAAAAAGACCAGTAAGGTATATTGTTGATGATGTTGTTAAATTTGTAAATAGAGAGATTCGTAGAGGAAATAAATATGATGCAATAATAATGGATCCACCATCATATGGTAGAGGAACTAATGGAGAAGTATGGCAGTTTGAAGATAATATATATGACTTAGTTGAATTATGTTCAAAAGTACTTTCAGAAAATCCATTATTCTTCTTAATTAATTCATATACAACAGGTATATCAAGTAAAGTTCTTGAAAATATTTTAAATTTAACTGTAAACAAACAGTTTAAAGGAAAAGTTTCATCAGGAGAAATAGGATTACCTATGGAAAATTCTAAATTAGTATTACCATGTGGAATCTATGGAAGATGGGAGAAATAAAAATGCAAAATTTAGAAGTAATATATGAAGATAATCATATAATTGTTGTAAAAAAATTACCTAATATTCCATCACAATCTGACAAGACAGAAGATATGGACATGTTAACAATTATAAAAGAATACTTAAAAGAAAAATATAATAAACAAGGTAATGTATATTTAGGACTTGTACATAGATTAGATAGACCAGTTGGAGGTGTAATGATATTTGCTAAAACTTCAAAAGCAGCATCAAGACTAAGTGAGCAAGTACGAGAAAAAGTATTTAAAAAGAAATATATAGCTGTTGTTGATGGGAAATTTGAAGAAACAACTGGAATTCTAGAAGATTACTTATATAAAGATGAAAGAAATAACATAAGCAAGGTTGTAAATAAAGATAAGAAAAATGCAAAACTGGCTAAATTAGATTATGAAGTTTTAGTATATAATGAAGTAAAAAATTTATCTTTAGTAAAGGTTAATTTACATACAGGTAGACACCATCAAATAAGAGTTCAATTATCACATGCAGGCCATAGTATTTTTGGAGATCAAAAATATGGAACAAGAGGACAAGGAAAACAAATAGCATTATGGGCATATGAGTTGACAATTATCCATCCAATAACTAAAAAAGAAATGGTTTTTAAATGTTTACCAGAAAGTAATGGAACATGGTGCATATTAAATAATATAGAAATTTAGAATAGGAGATACCTATTCTTTTTTATATGAAAACTAATAAAAAAGTATATGAAATATAAATTCTGATTATTTATAGCATAAAAACATACTATTCATAAAAGAAAACGAAAAAAATAGCTAATAGTGATAAAATATAACCTGTACTTAGGATAAAGAAAGAGGAAAAAACATGATAGATAAAATCTGCGAAATACTAACGAACAAAATTAGAAAAGAAATGCCAGAAATTGATGATGAAAGAGCAGAAATTATTATGTATGGACTTCAAAATATAATAGGAGAATTACCAAAAGGTATAATAATTCTTCTCATTGCGTATTTTCTTGGGATTTTCAAATTGACATTAATTTCATTACTTATTATAGCTCCATATAGATGTTTTTCAGGTGGAGTACACATGAAAACACATATAGGATGTATTGTTTATACTTTAACATTATATAGTGGCTCAGCTCTTTTAGGAAAATATATTCCAATAGATGGAATTACAAAATATGTACTAGCTTTTTCTGTTTGGACATTTTGCATGATTATGTTAAAAATGTATGCACCAGCAGATACTGAAAATGTACCTATATTAAGAAAAAAGGAGAGAAAACAAAAACAGATATTTTCATATATTATTTTGACAGTAGAATTTATTATTGCAGTGATAATTAAAGATACTACAATTTCAGGAATAATAATATTTGGAGATTTTATTCAAACATTGACAATAACAAGAATTGCATATCAAATAACAAACAATAAATATGGTCATGAAGTGTATGCAAATATATAAATTTGATAATGTAAGAGTTATTATAAATACTCTTGTATTATATTTTTACAAAAGAAGGGGGAATTAATTATGATGAAATTTTTAGCAAGGATGGCAGAAAAATATGCGAAAGCAACAAATACTGCTTGCATGATGATGTGGATTATGCATCAACCAAAAATGCCAACATCTTTAATAAAAAAAGATTAATTCCAAAAAAGATAATGCCTTAAACATTATAAATCAATTCAAAGAGAGAGCTCCTTTAAAGGAGTTCTTTTTATATAGTAAAAGAAGCAAAATTAATGCTTCTTTTATAAATCATATATTGTTAATTCTTGTTTAAAAAATTTATCATCTTTAGTTGTAAATAAATCTAAATTTTTACTTTTAGATACATAATTTTTTACTTCCCATAAACCAATTCCAGAATGATTTTCTTTTCCGGATTCACCTTTTTTAAATATTTTTTCTATATCAACATTTTTATTTGAATAAGTATTTTTTACAGTAATAATAGATCTGTTATTTTTATTTTCTCGTAAAAAAGATAAATTAATAATTTTATCTTTGCACTTTTCAGCTTCTTCTATTGCATTATCAATTAATATACCAAGAATTCTAGATAATTGATATAAATTTACATCAAGTTTATTTAAATCTATAAAATATTCAAGTTCAAAATTTATTCCTGAATTTATAGCTTTAAAATATTTATTATTTAAAAGACTATAAATTCCAGGATTATTTATAGTTCTTGGATTTATAATAGATAAATTATTTGTAATTTTACAGTCTTTTTTTACTTCTTTAAAATATTCTTTTAAGCCTGGCATATCATTTGTTTCTATATAGCCATCTAAAGTAGAAACAATATTATCAAAATCATGTTTAAATCCTTTTACTTTATCATATAAAATTTCTAAAGATTTATTGTATTCTTCTGCACTTTGTAAATTTGTTTTTGCATTAGCAAGTTTTATTATACGGGTAAAACTATAAATACTTAATAATAAAAATGATAGTAATAAAATAAAACTTAATATAGATATTATTACAGGGACAATATCTATATAAAATGCTGTTACTATAAGTTGAATTCCTAGTGACAAGAACCCAACTAACAGATTAATATAAAGTATTTTTAGAGTTTTTTTATCCAAAGTATCAAATATATCAAAAGATAAATTTAAATTCTTAAATTTTTTAAAAAATTCAATTATTATAAATATAAAAGTATCTATTAATATTAAAAAAGGTAATCTATATATAGGTATGTTAAGTCCAGCTTCTATAGATATATCTAATAAACTTAAATATGGATTTTGAACAAGAGTACTTACTAATCCAAAAACAAATACAGACAGAGCTAAAGATAGCAAACATTGAAATACAGAAAATCTAAAAATAAATTTTATGCATAATATTATACCAATATAATTTAAAATTATATTTAGGGGAGAAGATATTAGTATATCACTTAATCTACTAAAAATGGTTGTTGATATTATATACCAAAAAGTTTGCCTTTTTGTAGAAGTAACATTAAAAACTGTTACAAATATTTTCATGGATAGGTAACTTTCAATAATTTGAAATGGAATTCCTAATATATTCATTAAAACAGGATTCTCTGTACTTAATGCAATCCATATATTATTTAATAATTGATTCATGATTAATAACCTCCATTAGTATATTTTTATATTTTGGTCCAATATAGCAAACCTCATTATTTTTAAAAGTGATAATAGAATCAGTTAAAGAAACATGAGAAATGTTATTAATATTAACGATAAAAGACTTGTGGCAACGCACAAAATTTTTAGGTAGCAAGTTTTCTATTTTAGTAAAAGAATTATAAGAGTAAAAACATTCATTGCTAGTATGATAAACTAATCTCACACCACATTTTTCAATAAATTGAACAGTGTTTAAATCAACAAAAGTTCCTTTTTTGTCTAGTTTAATAAACTTACTAGAATTCCCAGAAATGTCATCAAATAATCTATTTAAAGTAGTTGAAAGAGTATCAAGACTTAAGGAATTTTTAAAGAGATATGCAAATGTTTTATAATCATAAGCTTCTACAATATATTCAAAATGACTAGTAACAAAAATAATATAACAATTTTTATTAATTTTTCTAATTTCTTTTGCAATGTCTAATCCATTTATATTAGAATTCTTGAATTCAATATCAAGAACAACAACATTAACCAAATTTGAAGACATGAATGAAATAAGCTCTTTATAATTTTGAGTTTTAAAAATTATTTGAGCCTCAAAATCATTTTTAAGAAAAGCTTTTTCGAAGAATAAAGATAATTTATTGAGCATATGAATATCATCATCACAAATTATAAAATTTAGCATATAAAAACTCCTTTACTAAAACAATAAATTTGACATTTTTTGCCAATATACAACTAAATATAAAACAAAAAAATTAAAATGTCAATAGGCTAATTGAATATACCAAATGCCTGAAAATAAAAGAAAAAACAATATAATAAATTCGTTTTAATATATTAAATTTAAAATTCAATTGTAAAAATTTTGAAATCATAAAAATGAATTATGAGAATATCTTTTAATATAAAATATAAGTGGAGGAAACATAATGATAAAAGAAAAAAATAAAATAAAAAATATAGTTTTGCTTGGAACTATTTTACTAATATTTTCTATATGTGTAATAGGAGTAAATAAAAATCAAGATGCTACAATACAAACAACTTCCAAAAGTTTTGATACTAAAATAATGGAATGGGGAATGAAAAGAGGAAAAGATAATCAACAACCAGATTTTGGAACTGAAAATAGAAAAATTTTAGAAGAAAATGAGGGAATATGTGTAGGAAATAATATAGACAAAACAATATATTTAACATTTGATGAAGGATATGAAGCGGGGTATACAGAAAGTATTTTAAACATATTGCAACAAAATAATGTTAAAGCAACATTTTTTATTACATCACATTATTTAAACACTGCTTCTACTTTAGTAGAAAGAATTATAAATGAAGGTCATATTATAGGAAATCATACTTGTAATCATCCTAATATGCCTACTATATCAGATGAAAAAATAGAAGAAGAAATTATGAAATTACATCAAGCAGTATATGAAAAATTTAATTATGAAATGAAATATTTTAGGCCACCACAAGGAAAATTTAATGAAAGAACTTTAAAGAAAACATCAGAATTAGGCTATAAAACTGTTATGTGGAGTTTTGCATATAGTGACTGGAATGAGAAAAAACAGCCATCTATAGAAGAAGCAAAAGAAAAAATAGTAAGTAATTTTCACTGTGGAGAAATAATGCTTTTACACCCAAACTCTAAAACAAATGCAGAAGTATTGGATACAATTATTAAAGAAGCTAAAAATCAAGGATATGAATTTAAATCTTTAGATGAATTTAACTAGTAAATGGAGGAAATATGAAAAAAAGAAAAATAAATAAATTTTTAGAAATTCCAGAAGAAGTATATTCAAATATTCCTAAAATAACACTTACAGGCTTTAATGAGCTAGTATTAGAAAATTATAAAGGAATACTTGAATATGAAGAAATGTTTGCAAGTATTAGTACTAACATAGGAATCGTAAATTTAAGTGGAACAAATATTAACTTAGAAAAAATGACAAATGATGATATAAGGATAACTGGGAAAATAGAAAAGATTGAATTAGATAGTATAGAAGATTAATTTTAATATATATGACAAAGAAAAGAGAGGATATATATGCTTATAAAAATTCTATTTAAATACATTTTAGGGTATATAAGAATAACAGTAGAAGGATATTACATCGAAAGATTTATAAATATTTGTACAACAAACAAAATACTAATCTGGAATTTGAAAAGAGAAAAAACTGTAAAATTATTTCTAAATGTAGGTATAAAGGATTTTTATAAAGTAATTAAAATTGCTAAAAAATTAAAGTGTAAAGTAAAAATAGAAAAGAAAAGAGGCATTCCATTTATATTAAATAGATACAGAAAAAGAAAAATTTTCTTACTCGCATTATTATTAATTATAGTAACTTTATATACAACATCTAACTACATATGGAATGTAGAAATAAAAGTAGAAGATAATATGAAATTAGAAAATATAGAAGAAGATTTAAAAGAAGCAGGATTAGAAATAGGAACATTAAAGAGTAAACTAAACATACAAGAAATAATAAATAAGATTAGATTAAATAGAGATGATATATCTTGGATAGGAATAAACATAAAGGGAACAAATGCAATAGTAACAGCGGTTAAAGCAAAAGATAAGCCAGAAATAATAGATGAAAATGATCATAGTAATATAATTGCTAAAAAAGGAGGTACAATAACACAAATAATTGCTCAAAATGGAATGGCACAAGTAAAAGTGGGAGACAATGTTGAACAAGGACAAATATTAATTGAAGGTGTAATGGAAGGAAAATATACAGGAATTAGATATGTACATAGTTTAGGAGAAGTAAAAGCATTAGTTAAGTATTCGAAAACAGAAAAATTCCCACTAAAAGAAGAACAAACAGTAAAGACTGGAAATCAAGAAATAAAATATAAAATAAATTTTAATAATTTTCAAATAAATTTTTACAAAACCCTTTCAAATTTTAAAATTTATGATACAATAGAAAATGAGAAAAAGTTTAGGATATTTTCAAATTTATATTTACCAATTTCCGTAACAAAAATAGTTAATGAAGAACTGGAAAAATTTTCAAAGGAATACACAATTGAAGAAGCAACAGAAAAAGGAACTAAAAAACTAGAAGAAGAAATAGAAAAAGAAATTGAAGAAAAAAATAACATACTTCGGAAAGTATGCAGAAGTAACGGAAACAGAAGATTATTTAGAGATAACTGTAACATATGAAGTTGTTGAAAATATAGGAATGCAGGAAAAAATTGAAGAAGAACAAAAAGAATAAACCTGCCTACCAAAACTTGGAAAGGGTGTAGAGTATGGAAGAAAGAAGTTTAAGAGTAGTTGGAACAGATAAAACATTTTTTAATAAATTAACAAAAACATTAACAAAATTTTTAATACCAACACAAATAGGTATAAATGGAATGCGTATAAGCATGAAGAGAAATGCATTAATAAAAGCATTTGATGCATCTGAAAACATTGAAGATGATAGTAAAAAAGATGTAATGGATAAAAAATATGAAGATGCTTATACCGCATATTTAGAGGCCCTAGATAAGTATGTATTAGATACAATTTATAAAAAAGTAAAAAATGAAACAGCAACTAAATTAGAAAGCACAGCATTGTCACAATATTATGGAATAGTACAACTAAAGCAAAGTGAATATGTAGAATATAAATATAGAAAACAAAAATATTTACTAGAATTAGATAAAGAAACAGTAGTAAACTCTGAAAAACAAAAAAACATGGAAAAATATATGAAATTTTATATTACGAAACAAGATAATTTGTACAAGGGGATTTTAAAAAATTATTCTGTCAAATTAGCAGATACTACAAATATATATGATTCTACAAAAGATTGGATATACATAAAAATATTTGACACATTAGAAGATTATATAAAAAATATTTTGCCATTAAAAATAAATGATCCAAAATTAGAAAAAGTAGCTAAAGAATATGAAAAATATGAAAAATTTGCTGTAGGAAAACTAGATACAAGAGATAATATCGAAAAAAATATGATATTATTAGGATTAAGTAGAAACTTATTTACACATAGTTTACCACTAGTTGTGGCAGAACAATGCTATATGAAATTAATAAAAGATGCAAGATGTTTAGTACAAGACACAAAGATAGCAGCCAAAAGAGAAAAAGCTTATACAATGCTATTAAACTTAATTGAGGACTATAATATAAGATTACTAGCAACAAAAGTATATTGGGAAAATGCTAAAGAAAGAGAAAAATTTAAAACATTTTATGAAAAATATAAAGAAGTTGGAAAACTAAAAGAAGTAGACTTTATAGAATATGTAAAGGAAAAAGAGATACTATTTATAAAAGAAGATATAAACAGACTTAAAGATGAAAAAACTGATTATAGTAAACTAATAAAATATTATAAAAGAAAATTAGTTGACTATGGTGCAATGAAAGAAATAACATCATTTACAACAAAAAATCAAAAATATAAAAGAGATAAGATAAGTAAAAGAATAGCAAATGTATAATAGGTGGTAAAAATGTTTCAATTAGAATATTTAGATTTAGAAGAAAATAAAGAATATGAAGAAATTATAAAAAAAGTAGTAGAGCAATGCTTTAAAGAAGAAAAATTAGAAAATTCGAAATTATATATAAGTATAACATTAACAACACCAAAACATATTCGAGAAATAAATTGCCAATACAGAAATGTTGATAAAGAAACTGATGTATTATCTTTTCCGATGTTTGAAAAAAAAGAAATTGATGAAAAAATAGAAAAACAAAATTTTGAACATGAAGATGTACTTGGTGATATAGTTATTTCAATAGAAAAAGTAAAAGGACAAGCAGAGGAATATGGACATAGTTTTGAAAGAGAACTATCATATATGGTTGTGCATGGATTTTATCATCTTATGGGATATGATCATATAAAAGAAGAAGATAAAATAGTGATGAGACCAAAAGAAGAAAAAATTTTAAACCAATTAGGAATAAAAAGGGATGAAATTGATGAAAAATAAAAAAAGTGAAGTGTTACTTCTTATATTTTTAATGATTATAGTAATAGCACTAGGAGGTTTTTTAGGATATAAATATTTAAATAATAGAAATATAGCAGAAACAAGTGGAAACGTAAATATAGGAGCTGATAAGGAAGAAATATTAGTAGTACCAGAAAAAAAAGTAGAAATTTTCAAAGGAACAGATAGACCTATTGCAGTAATGATAGATAATCATTCTGGAGCATGGCCACAAGCAAACTTAAATAAAGCATATCTAGTCTATGAAATTATAGTTGAAGGTGGAGAAACTAGATTAATGGCATTATTTAAAGGGCAAGACCTAGAAAAAATAGGACCTGTAAGAAGTTCAAGACACTATTTCTTAGATTATGCTCTAGAAAATGATGCAATATATGTTCATCATGGTTGGAGTCCACAAGCAGAATCAGATATTTCAACTTTAGGAGTAAATAATATAAATGGAATATCAGAAAGTTCAAGTGATTTTTGGAGAGTAAAAGACAAATCTGCACCACATAATTTATTTACATCAACAGCAAGTATATTGAAAATAGCAGAGAGAAAAGGATATTCAACATCATCTTCAAAAGAGAGTATTTTGAACTATGTTGCTAATGAATTTAATTTGACCGAAAAATATGAAACAAATGCAATTGTAGCAAAAAATATAACAATACCTCACTCTAAACTTCAAACTGTAGAATATAAATATAATGAAGAAACAAAAACATATACAAGATATGCAAGACAAAAGCTTCAAACAGATTATATTACAGGAGATGCAGTTGAAACTAAAAATATAATTATTACAATGTGTGACAATTATACATTACAAGATTCTGAAAATAAAGGAAGGCAAGGACTTAAGAATATAGGTACATTTGATGGATATTATATTACAAATGGAAATGCAATTCCAATAAAATGTACAAAAACTTCAAGAGAATCACAGACGGTTTACAAAGACTTAGAAGGAAATGAAATCAACATAAATGATGGAAATACATTTATTAATATTTGTCCAACAGATGCAAATATAGTTATTGAATGAAGTATATGCCTAAAAGGTATATACTTTTTACTTGCAAAAATATGTTATTTATGATAAAATTACCTGCGGTAAAGTGTTATGTAAAACAAAAATAGTGTTAAAATAAGTATTTAACAATATTAAAAAGGGTAAAATATTGCAAGCAATATTTATTTTTTATACAAACACAATATATCAAAATGATTAGGGGGAATTTTTATGAATACAAACAGAAAAGTAGTATTAGTAGGAGCTGGATTTGTAGGGATGAGTATGGCGTATTCATTACTAAATCAAGGAGGTGTAGATGAACTTGTTTTAATAGATGTGAATAAAGACAAAACTATTGGAGAAGAAATGGATTTATCACATGCTTTGCCATATGCACCACACAAAATGAAAATAAAAGCAGGAGATTATGATGAATGTAAAGACGCAAATATAGTAGTAATAACAGCTGGATTAGCACAGAAACCAGGACAATCAAGATTAGAATTAGCTGTTGCAAACGCAAGAATAATGAAAGAAATAACAGAAAATGTTATGAAAAATGGATTCAATGGTGTTTTCATAGTGGCAAGTAATCCTGTTGATTTAATGTCTTATGTAGTAGCAGAAGTTTCAGGAATGCCTAAATCTAAAGTAATAGGTTCAGGAACAGTATTAGATACTGCAAGATTAAGATATTTAATTGCTGATTACCTAGAAGTTTCTAGTAAAAATGTTCATGCATACATTTTAGGTGAACATGGAGATTCTTCATTAGTTCCATGGGAACACTGCTATGTAGGATGTAAAAAAATCATAGATATTATGAAAGACAATAATCACCCTATGGAAGATTTGAAAAAAATTCATGACAGAGTATGGCAAGCAGCTTATGAAATAATTGATAAGAAAAAAGCAACATATTATGGAATAGGTATGGCGTTAAATAGACTTGTTAAAGCAGTTTTAAATGATGAAAATGCAATACTTACAGTTTCAACATATCAAAATGGAGAATATAACCAAAAAGGTATGTATATAGGAGTACCTGCAATTATAAATAAAGATGGTGTAAAAGATATTTTACAATTAAAACTTAATAAGCAAGATCAAGAAAAATTTGATCATAGCTGTGCAATTATGCAAGAAAACATAAAAAATGAAATAAAAGCAATTTTAGAAGAATAAAATATGTGAGGAGTACTACAATATTGTGATACTCCTCATAATATTTTATAAAATAAATCAATAAATTTTAAAAAAAAGTAGGAAAAAGGACAAAAACATGATATAATAAGGCACAGCAATCAAAATAAAAATAATAGGAGGAACATTATGAAAATAAGCAAAGAAGAAATATTACATATAGCAAATTTAGCACAATTAACACTAGAAGATTCTGAAGTCGAAAAATATATGGAAAATTTACAAGACATATTAAATTTTGCTAATATTGTAAATAATGCACCTGTTGAAGGATTAGATGTAACAATAGGAGCAAATGAAGAAAAAAATATATTTAGAGAAGACAAAGTTAAAATATTTGAAGATACAAGCAGTTTACTACAAAATGCACCAGAACAAGATAGAAATATGTTTAAAATACCAAAAGTTTTAAATTAATACCTATATAACAAGGAGGAAAAAATGAACATAACAGAATTAACTGTACATGAGTTACAAGAAAAAATAAAAAGTAAAAAATTGACAATTAAAGAAATAAATAATGCATATATAGAACGAATAAAAGAAAAAGAACCAGAAGTTCAAGCATTTATAACTCCATTATTAGAACAAGCAAAGGAAAAGGCTAAAACAATACAAGAAAAGATAGATTCTGGTGAAAAATTAAGTGATTTAGCAGGAATTCCAATAGGAATCAAAGACAACATTTGTACTAAAGGAGTAAAAACAACATGTGCTTCAAAAATGTTAGAAAATTTTATTTCACCATATGATGCAACAATAATGAATAAAATAAATGCTGAAAATATGATAACTTTAGGAAAATTAAATATGGATGAATTTGCAATGGGAGGTTCAACAGAATATTCATATTTTAAGAAAACAAAAAACCCATGGGATTTAACTAGAGTGCCAGGTGGTTCATCAGGAGGTTCTGCAGCAGCAGTAGCTGCTAATATGGTGCCATGGGCAATCGGATCTGATACAGGAGGAAGCATACGTCAACCAGCAAGTTTATGCGGTGTTGTAGGATTAAAACCAACATATGGACTTGTTTCAAGATTTGGGCTAGTAGCTTTTGCATCTTCACTAGACCAAATTGGAGTCTTTACTAAAGATGTAAGAGATTGTGCAATGCTTTTAAATGTTATTTCAGGATATGATGAATTAGATACAACTTCTGCAAAAATAGAACCAAAAGACTATACAAAATCTTTACAAAAAGATGTAAAAGGGTTAAAAATTGGTGTACCAAAAGAATTTTATGGAGAAGGAATAAATGAGGAAGTAAAAAAATCATTAGAAGAAGCATTACAAAAATATAAAGAAATGGGAGCAGAAGTAGAAGAATTTTCATTAGATATTGCACAGTATGCATTGGCAACATATTATATAATTGCTTGTGCAGAAGCAAGTTCAAATTTAGGAAGATATGATGGAATAAGATATACATATAGATCTCCTGAAGCAAAGACATTAAAAGAAATATACAAAAAATCAAGAAGTGAAGCATTTGGAACTGAAGTAAAAAGAAGAATAATACTTGGAACTTATGTACTATCTTCTGGCTATTATGATGCATATTATAAAAAAGCACAACAAGTTAGAACTTTAGTAATGAATAAGTTTAATGAAGCTTTTAAGAAGTATGATGTAATAATAACTCCAACTTCTCCAACAACAGCTTTCAAAATTGGAGAAAAATCAACAAATCCAATGGAAATGTATTTAGCCGATATTTGTACTGTTTCAGTAAATATTGCAGGATTACCAGGATTATCAGTTCCTTGTGGAGTTGACAGTAAAGGACTTCCAATTGGTATGCAAATTATTGGGAAAAAATTTGATGAAGAAACTATCATAAAAACTGCTTTTGCATATGAGCAAGAGACAAACTTCAGAGCAAAATATAAACCAACATTTAAAGGAGGTGTTCGATAATGGCAAAAGAAGATTATGAAGTTGTAATGGGGATAGAAGTTCATGCGGAATTATCAACAAAAACAAAGATATTTTGTAGTTGTCCAACAACATTTGGAGCCAAACCTAATACTCAAGTATGTCCAATATGTATGGCAATGCCAGGAACATTACCAAAATTAAATGAAAAAGTAGTAGAATATGCTGTGAGAGCTGGACTTGCAACAAATTGCGAGATATCAAAAAACAGCAAAAATGATAGAAAAAATTATTTCTATCCAGATTTACCAAAAGCATATCAAATATCACAATATGATAAACCATTATGTGAACATGGATATATAGAAATTGAAACAAGTCAAGGAAAAAAGAAAATAGGAATAACACGTATTCATATTGAAGAAGATGCAGGAAAATTAAATCATGATGACTTAAGTGGAGGAGCACTTGTAGATTTAAATAGAGCAGGAGTTCCATTGATTGAAATTGTTTCAGAACCAGATTTTAGAACAATTGAAGAAGTTGATGCATATTTAAAAAAATTAAAATCAATATTAGAATATATTGAAGTATCTGATTGTAAAATGCAAGAAGGTTCTTATAGAGCAGATATTAATACATCAATAAGAAAAAAAGGTGAAACAAAATTTGGAACACGTACAGAAATGAAAAATATGAATTCATTTAGAAGCATAATAAGAGCACTTGAATATGAGATAAATAGGCAAGTTGATGTGGTTGATAATGGAGGTACTATAGTACAAGAAACATTAAGATGGGATGAAGTTTCAGGCAAAACATTTTCAATGAGAGATAAGGAAGATGCACAAGACTATAGATATTTTCCTGAACCAGATTTAGTTGCAATTAAATTATCTGACGAATATATAAATGAAATTAGAAATACTCTACCAGAAATGCCAGAAAGTAGAAAACAAAGATATTTGGATGAATACAAATTATCAGAGAAAGATGCAGGAATAATAACATCTTCAAAATATTTGTCTGATTTATTTGAAAAAGCAGGAAAGATTTCTGGAAATTATAAAGCTGTTAATAATTGGATAATTTCGGATATTTCGAGAATATTAAATGAAAGCGAAATGGATGCAATCGAAATACCTTTTGATGCTAGACAGTTAGCAGAACTTGTAATGCTAATTGATAATGGAACAATTAGCTCAAGTATTGGAAAAAAAGTTTTAGTGGAATTATTTGAAAATCCAAAAGATCCAAAAGAAATAATAAAAGAAAAAGGATGGATTCAAATATCAGATGAAGGAGCAATTAAAGAAATTGTATTAAAAATTATTGAAGCAAATCCACAATCAGTTTCTGATTACAAAGCAGGAAAGGACAGGGCATTAGGATTTTTAGTTGGTCAAGCTATGAAAGAAACTAAGGGAAAAGCAAATCCACAAATGCTTAATAAAATGTTTGCAGAAGAATTAAAAAAATAGATTATAATAATTAAAGTACCCACTAATTATTAAATTAATAAAGGGTACTTTATTTTTATAAATCTCTTTTTTTTATAAAATCAACTACAATACCACAAATAATAAATTCAACAGCAAAGATGAAACTAGATTTAATTAAAGTAATACCTAAATAATATAAGAAAGAAAATCCCATAAATATATATGTAAGTAATATTGATATTGAAATTAGAGTAACAAGACTGCAAAAAAATAAACCATTTTTCATAATTTTAAAAGTTGACTTATCTAAATTTTTTAATTCAAAAAACATTTTTTGCATAATATCACCTCTTATGTAAATCATAACATGATTAATAATAAAAAGCAAAGGAAACAAATTCCAAAATATAAAAATGGTTGCTTTTTAGAGATGAATGTTATATAATTCGTTTCGAAAGCGAGGAAAATCAAATGGCAAAAGCGAAATCAATATTTGTGTGTAGTGAATGTGGAAATGAATCACCAAAATGGTTAGGAAAATGTCCGGCTTGCAATAGTTGGAATACTTTTTATGAACAGAAAATTGAGAAATATACTGAAAGCAATAAAATGGAAAAAAAGCTTCAAAATATGCCTAAACCATTAAATTCATATATTGGTCAAGAAACAAATAGACTATCAACTGGATTTTCTGAATTAGATAGAGTATTAGGTGGAGGATTAGTAAAAGGTTCACTAATATTACTTGGAGGAGAACCTGGAATAGGAAAGTCAACTTTAATATTACAATTATGTGAAAAAGCGAAAGGTGAAGGAAAAGTTTTATATGTATCTGGGGAAGAATCAGCAGAACAAATAAAACTAAGAGCAGATAGATTAAATATAAAAAATGATGAATTAATGTTTTTAGGAGAAACTGATATAGATATTGTAAAAGATGCTATTTTAGAAATGAAACCAAAACTTGTAATAATTGATTCTATACAAACAATGTATTCAGATGAAATATCAGCAGCAGCAGGTAGTGTTAGTCAAGTAAGAGAAATAACATCTCAAATAATGAGAATATGTAAAGCTGGACAAATAACAACAATAATTATAGGACATGTTACAAAAGAAGGAAATATAGCTGGTCCAAGAGTTCTTGAACATATGGTGGATACAGTTTTATATTTAGAAGGAGAAAGGTATAACACATATAGGATTTTGAGAGCTGTAAAAAATAGATTTGGATCAACAAACGAAATAGGAATGTTTGAAATGAAACAGGAAGGGATGTGTGAAGTTTTAAATCCATCAGATATTTTAATAACTGAAAGAGAAGATAATCCATCAGGAGCATGCATAGTAGCGAGTGTGGAAGGAACTAGACCAATATTAGTAGAAATGCAAGCATTAACTTCTCAAACAGTATTTGGTTTGCCAAAAAGAACAGCAAATGGTTTTGACTATAGTAGACTAGCTGTGCTAATAGCAGTATTAGAAAAAAGAGCAGGACTATCTTTAGGAAATCAAGACGTGTATTTAAATATTGCAGGAGGAATGAAACTTTCTGAACCAGCAGTAGATTTAGGAATTATACTAACAGTAGCATCTGCTTATAGAAATGTAGCAATACCACAAACTACAGTAGTAATGGGAGAAGTCGGACTGACAGGGGAAGTTAGAAGAATAAATTTAATAGAAAAAAGGTTGAAAGAAGCAGAAAAATTAGGTTTTAAAACTTGTATTATTCCAGAAAATAATAAAAAAGTATTGAAAGATGAGTATAAATTAGATATAATAGGCGTGAAAAATATAGGGGAAGCTTTAAAAAAGCTAAGCATAAAGTAAGGAAGGAGCATAGCATAAATGAGTGCAATTAAAGAAGACCCAATAGCTGAAATATTGAAAAAAATAGCACCTGGAACTCCAATAAGAGAAGGATTAGACAATATTTTAAAAGCAAAAACAGGAGCTCTATTATTAATAACTGATCAACAAAATGTAATCGATGAAATAGTTGATGGTGGTTTTTCAATTAATGAAGATTATACTTCAGCTAAATTATATGAACTGGCTAAAATGGATGGAGCGATTGTTCTAAGTGGAGATATGAAGAAAATATTATTCGCAAATGCACAATTAATACCATCATATCAAATACCAACATGTGAAACTGGAACAAGACATAGAACAGCAGAAAGAACAGCAAAGCAAACTGGAGAATTAGTAATTAGTATTTCACAAAGAAGAAATATAATAACAGTTTTTAAAGAAAATTACAGATATGTATTAGAAGACACAGATGCAGTATTAAACAAAGCAAATCAAGCAATTCAAACTTTGGAAAAATATCGAAAAGTATATGATAGTAAATTAAGTATTTTAAATGAATATGAATTTAATGATATAGTAACATTAGATAATGTTTTAACAGTAATACAAAGAGCTGAAATGGTAATGAGAATAGTTGAAGAAATTCAAAAGAAGATATATGAGCTTGGAGATGATGGAAGACTAGTAAATATGCAGTTAGAAGAATTAATTGGTGGTCTTGAAAAAGAAGAACTTCAATTAATAAAAGACTACCTAGTAAGAGAAGTTGAACCTGAAAAAATATTAGAAGAACTTTCGATTTTAGAACCAGAGGAATTGATGAAACTTTCAGTAATTGCTAAAATTTTAGGCTATGAAAGTTTTGAAAACTTTGAAGAACTAGCAGTATATCCTAAAGGATATAGAATACTTAATAAAGTTCCTAGAATGCCAAGCAGTATAGTAGAAAAACTAGTTAAATCATTTAAGTCTTTTCAACATATACTGGTTGCAGAAATAAATGACCTAGATAAGGTTGAAGGAATTGGAGAAGTAAGAGCCAAAACTATAAAACAAACTTTAAAAAAGATGCAAGAACAATTTGCATTTGATAATATATTAATTTAGAAGGGAAGAATAGATATGAAAAAATTTGCAAATATAACAATAATAATTGCCTTAATTGTAATAGTAGTGCTAATAGGAGGAATTATATATGGCTATTATGAAAAAGCAACTTTAGAAGTTAAAAATCCAATAGTAACAATGGAAGTAAAAGACTTTGGAACAATTAAACTTGAATTATACCCAGAAATGGCACCAGAAACAGTAGCTAATTTTGTGGCTTTAGCACAAAATGGATTTTATGATGGCTTAAAATTCCATAGAGTTGTTGAAGGATTTATGATTCAAGGAGGAGACCCAAATGGTGATGGAACAGGAGCTCCCAAATTAAGTGATTTAGGAATAGAAGTAAGTGAAGATGAAGATGGAGAATATTGCATAACAGGAGAATTTTTAGCTAATAAATATGAAAAAAATACATTAAAACATGAAGAAGGAGTTATATCAATGGCTAGATCAGATTATACTCAAACATATTCTTCAACTTTAACAACAGAAAGTTATAATTCAGCAGGTTCACAATTTTTTATAATGACAGAAGATAATAATTCTTTAGATGGCTATTATGCTGCTTTTGGAAAAGTCATAGAAGGTATGGATGTTGTTCATAATATAGAAAAGGTTGAAGTTAAAGTGGCTGATGATGAAGATTCAGAAGAGGAGACAGAAGAAAGCACAGAAGAACAAGAAAAAAGTACACCTGTTAATGATGTAATAATTTCAAAGGTTACAGTTGAAACACATGGAGTAGATTATGGATTACCTGAAAGATTAGAACCATGGAGTTATGCTCAATGGATATATGAAACTTATGGAATTAATATAAACACAACAGAATAAAATGTATAAGAACAATAAAAAAACCCCAATTATATTTGGGGGATTTTTTTATGTTAAATTAAGCCATAGCAGCATTTAATTTTTTTGATAAGCTAGCTTTTTTTCTAGAAGCAGTATTTTTAACAATTACACCTTTTGTGCAAGCTTGATCAATTTTCTTTGTAGCTTCAGACATTAAAACTTTAGCTTCTTCTAAATTTCCAGCAGAAATAGCTTCTTCAAACTTTTTAACAGCTGATTTATATCCTGTTTTAATCATATTATTTGTTTGTGTTTTCTTTTCAATAATTTTAACTCTTTTTTTAGCTGATTTAATATTTGGCATGTATGATGCACCTCCTCTTAGTAAAATAAACTATAACGGATACTATTATAACACACAAAAAATCTTTTGGCAAGAGCAAATGAGACTTTTTTCAAAAAACTAATTAAAACTAATTAAAATAACAAAAAACCAGTATTTTAAAGTAATGAAACTATTGATATTTTTTATGTTATATAGTAAAATATAATCCGAAAGGAAGAGTGATAAAATGATAGCAATAGGTTGTGATCATGGAGGATACAAATTAAAAGAAGAAATAAAAAAATACTTAAGTGAGAAAGAAATAAATTTTATGGATGTAGGAACTTATACAGAAGATAGAACAGACTACCCTATATATGCAGAAAAAGTAGCAAAGAAAATACAAAATAAAGAATGTGAAAATGCAATTCTTTTATGCAGGTCAGGGGCTGGGATGACAATAGTAGCAAATAAATTTAAAGGAATAAGAGCTGCTAATATACATAATGAGGAAGAAGCTAAATTTGCAAAGGCAGATGATGATATAAATGTAATAGCTCTTGGAGCAGACTATTTAACAGTAAATCAAGCCATTTGTATAATAAGAAATTGGTTAGGAACAGAGTTTAAAGGTGGAAAATATAAAGAGAGATTAGATATGATTTCAAAAATAGAAAAAGAAAATATGAAATAATGGAGGCCATGTAAATGTGGGGAAATATAGCAATAGCATTTATATTAGCATTTATAATAACATTTATGACAACACCTTATACAATAAAATTAGCTAACAAAATTGGAGCGATAGATGTTCCAAAAGATAAAAGAAGAATGCATACTAAAAAAATGCCTAAATTTGGTGGTCCTGCAGTAATACTTGGACTTTTAGTATCAATGGTATATTTAATAACAGTAATGAGTATTGAGGGAAGCATAAATCTATTTACAGAACAAGAATATGGGAAAAAACTATTTGGGGTATTTTTAGGAATAGTAATAATAACTATAACAGGAATTTTAGATGACACAAAAACATTAAAGTGGTGGCAACAACTTATAGGACAAGTTAGTGCTGCAATTGTTGTTGTTTTATTTGGGGTGAAAATAGAACATTTAAATATTCCATTTTTATATAAAGTAGGTTTAAGTGAAGCTTTTTCTAATATTCTTACAATTATCTGGATAGTTGGAATAATAAATGCAATAAACTTAATTGACGGATTAGATGGATTATCATCTGGAATAGCGTTAATATCAAGTATATCATTAATGATTATATTTTTAATGAATGATTCACCAATGATTGCAACAATAATAGTGACAGCAATGAGTGGCGCTTTAGTAGGATTTTTACCATATAACTTTTCTCCTGCAAAAACTTTTATTGGAGATACAGGGTCAAACTTTTTAGGTTTTATATTAGCTGTAGTATCAATATTAGGGGTAGCAAAAACTTATACTGTAGCAGTAATCATATTGCCAGTTATAGTTTTAGGATTACCTATATTTGATGTAATATTTGCAATAGTTAGAAGAATAGCAAAAGGAAAATCAATAAAAGCAGTATTTGAACCAGATAAAGGGCATTTACACCATAGACTAGTTGAAAAAGGTTTCACTCAAAAACAAGCTGTATTAATATTATATGGTTTAAGCGCTTCACTAGGAATGTTTGCAATAATATTGCTTGATAGTGGAATTTGGAAAGCATTATCATTTTTATTAATGATAATTGCAGCAGTAGCAATTGGATATAGAAATTTTATAAAGGAAAAAGATGAAGAAACAAAACAAATAGAAGAAACAAAAGAATAAAATGATTTTAAAATAAGAAACTAGCAAAATATAAAAAATAGATATGAGGTGAAAAATAGTGAAAGACCAAATAATAAGATTTTTAGCATATAATGGAAAAATATCTGTAATATGTGCAAAAACTACAAATTTAGTAGAAAAGTCAAGAGAGTTGCATGACTTAAGTCCTTTGGCAACAGCTGTAATGGGAAGAGTTTTAACAATAACAGCATTAATAGGATGTGAAATGAAAAGCCCAAAAGATAGAATGACAATACAGATAAAAGGAAATGGACCAATTGGAAAAATTGTAGCAGTTGCAAATAATATACCACAAGTAAAAGCATATCTACAAGAACCACAAATAGAGTTACCATTAAATGAATTTGGAAAGCTAGATGTAGGAGGAGCAGTTGGAGACAAAGGATTTATAAATGTTATAAAAGATATTGGGCTAAAAGAACCATATATAGGAATAAGTCCATTAGTTTCTGGTGAAATAGCAGAAGATTTTGCAAATTATTTCCAAATATCAGATCAAAAACAAACTGCAGTTGCATTAGGTGTACTAGTAGATAAAAATGGTGTACGTTCAAGTGGAGGATATATTATTTCTCCAATGCCAGATGCAACAGAGGAAGAAATATCAAACATAGAACAAGCCATATTTAAAGCAGGAGCAATTTCAAAAATGTTAGATAATAATTTAACTCTTGAAGAAATTGCTAAAAAGATTACTGGTGATGAAAATGTGCAAGTAGTAGATGATTCAATAGAACCAGTATATGAATGTGGATGTAATAAAGAAAAATTTGCAGAAGGATTAGCGACATTAGGAAAAAAGCAACTTACGGAATTAATTGAAGAAGATGAAAAAGCAGAAATTCAATGTCAATTTTGTAATAAAAAATATAATTTTAATAAAAATGAACTTATAGAAATTTTAGAAAGAGGTAAATAGTATGGAAAAAATAATAGTTTTTGGACACAAAAATCCTGATACAGATTCAATCTGTTCAAGCCTAGTAATGGCAAATTTACAAACAAAATTAAGAAGAGAAGAAGTAATTGCATGTAGATTAGGAGAAATAAACGAAGAAACAAAATATGCTTTAGAATATTTTGGAGTTCAAGCTCCTAAATTTATAGAAAAAATAGAAGAAAATCAAACTGTAATGTTAGTAGATCATAATGAATTCTCACAATCAGTAGAAGGAATTGAAAAAGCAAAAATTGATACAGTAGTAGATCATCATAGAATAAATAATTTTCAGACAGCAGAACCTTTATTTTACTATGCACAACCAGTAGGATGTACAGCAACATTATTATTTGAACTATATAAGTTAAATAATTTAGAAGTAGAACCTAAAATTGCAGGATTAATGTTAAGTGCAATAATTTCTGATACATTGTTATTAAAATCACCTACAACTACTGAAAAAGATAAAAAATCAGTAGAAGAACTTGCACAAATAGCAAATGTGGACAAAGATGTTTATGGTTTAGAATTATTAAAAGCAGGAACTAATTTAGATAAATATACTGAAGCAGAATTAATAAAATTAGATGCTAAAAAAGTAGAAAAAGAAAACATTAAATATGTAATAGCACAAGTTAATACTGTAAGCATTGCAGATGTATTAAAGAGAAAAACAAGACTTGAAGAAGAAATTAATAATGAAATAAAAAAAGAAGGATTAAACTTATTTGTTTTTGTTATAACAGATATAGTAAATAGTAATTCAGAAGCAATAGTACTAGGGGATAGAACTGATGCAATATCAAAAACTTATGAAATAAAAGACAATATAGTAGTTATGCCAGGTGTAGTTTCTAGAAAAAAACAGATATTACCATTAGTAGAAAAAAACATTTAGACAAATTAATACACATTTATATTAGTAATTAATACAAATGTGTAATTTTATTGACACGGAAAGCAAAAATGTAAACGCAAAATTTGACGATTTTATAAAAAAATGATATAATATTATTGCGTGTATAGACGGGGAAAAAGTTTTATAATAGTGAAAGGAGAAGTGTCGCAAATTTTGCGATACGTAATGATATGGTAGCAAAATATAGATTTTCTGTAATAATAAGTGCATATAATGTAGAAGCATATATAGAAAGAGCAATAAATAGTGTTTTAAAACAAGATTTTAAAGATTATGAATTAATTGTTGTAGAAGATAAATCAACAGATAATACACTATCAAATATAATAAAATATGAAGGAAAAATAAAATTAATAAAAAACGAAACAAATAGAGGATTAGGTGCAGTTAGAAATATAGGAATTGAAAATGCAGAAGGAGAATATATAGTTCATTTAGATGGAGATGATACATTATATAATGATTCAACTTTAAAAGATATTGACAGATTAATTGGAGAAAACAAACCTGACATTATATTCTTTGGATTTCAAGAAATAAATGGAAATAATAGATTAAGAGTAGCAACAAAGGAAAATTCAACAAAAGAAGCTAGATTAATTTGTGATGCAACTTTTTCAGTTCCAAGTAAGTGTTGGAGAAGAGATTTTTTGATTGAAAAAGATATAAAATTTATTGAGAACATATATTATGAAGACATGATATATTCTATGAAAGCAGTTACACTTTCTAACGAAACAATGTATGGAGAATTTCCTATATTTAATTATTATAAAAATAGAGGAGGAAGCATAATGACAGTTCCATCAATTCGTAGATGTACAGATATGTACAAAATGTTAGCTTGTTTGATGGAAGTTTATGAAGAAGCTCCAGAAAATTTGAAACCATATGTGTTAAGCTTCATTATAAATGAAACTAAAAGTATACCAGTAAAATTAAAAGGAATTTTAAATGCAATTAAGAATAATGAAAATTCACCTATTTTTCCTAAAAGACAATACAAATTTATAGACTTAGATTCAATTGAAGATTAATTTAAACGAAAAAATAATAGTTAAAATAAAACTATTATTTTTTGTGTATAAAAGTAAAAAATAAATATATTGAAATTATGTAAATTATTTGATATAATAATTTAGTAAAAGATATTGTAATGAAAGTAATAATATATGAACAAGGGGGTTATATGAAAAAAGCAGTATTAATAGGAGTTCCACATCACAATAACTTAGGAGATCATGCAATAACAATTGCAGAAAGAAAATATTTAAAGGATAATTTTAAAGAATATAAATACTATGAAATATCAGAAGAAACATTAGAAACATGTATAGAAAAAGTGAAAAATGTAATTGATGAAGAAGATATATTATTTTTACATGGAGGCGGAAACTTAGGTGATGAATATTTGTATGTAGAAGAAGGCAGAAGAAAAGTAATACAATTATTTCCAAACAATAGAATAGTTTTTTTACCACAAACAATGTACTTCAGTGACACAAAAAGAGGAAAAGAAGAATTAGAAAAGAGTAAAAAAATATATTCACAGCATAATAAATTATTAATTATAGCAAGAGAAGATGTTTCTTATAAGAGGATGAAAGAAGAATTTAAAAACAATAAAATAATTAAAACACCAGATATAGTAACATATTTAGACAAAAGTGATAAAACAAAACAAAATAGAGAAGGCTTATTAATGATTTTGAGAAATGATGTTGAATCAAATTTGAGTAAGGAACAAATTGATAAAATATGTTTAATGTCAAAAAAATATTTTTCTAAAATAGAAATAAATGACACAGCAAAAGGAAATGGAATATCTGAAAAAAATAGAGATGCAAAAATAGAAGAAATGCTAAATAAATATAGAAAAGCTCAGTTAGTAATTACAGATAGATTACATGGAATGATATTTGCTGCAATTACAAGTACTCCATGTATAGCTTTAGGAAACTATAATCATAAAATCAAAGCTTGTAGTAAAACTTTAGAACATTTAGGATATATTCAATATATAGAAGATATTGACAAAATAGAGGAACAAATAAAGTACTTAATATCTGTAAATTTTGATAAATATAGCAATGAATTTGCAACTGAACAATTAAAACAAATATTAGAAGAGGTTTTTTAGTATGAAAAGTAAAATATTTATAGTTAGACACACAGAAACTGTGGGAAATGTAGAAAAAAGATTAACAGGAAGACAAGATTACGAAATAACAAATAGAGGAAAAATATTGGTTGATGAGTTAACAGACCATTTTAAAAATATCAAATTTGATAGAATTTATGCAAGTACATCACAAAGAACAGTTAAGACTGTAGAGAAATTAGCCGAGTTAAATGGAATAAGTGTAGAAGAAAAAGAAGAACTATGTGAAATGTATTTTGGAATATATGATGGATGGAAATGGGAAGAAGTGGATAGTGTAAATCCTCAAGTAAAGTTGAATCAAAATAAAACTAATGAAATTTTAGGAATTCCAAATCAAGAAAACACTGACGATGTTGCGAATAGAATATATGAATGTATCTTGAATCTTGCCCGACAAAATGAAGGAAAAACAATATTAATATGTTCACATGGGGTAGCAATAGAAGCTTTTTTAAGAAAAATTGCAGGAGTTCCATTCAGATATGAAAAGGAAAAGTTTTGCCAGCATAATGTAGCAATAAATGAATTAGAATTTGAAAATGATGAATTTTATATAATACAACTGGCAAATACTAGATATTTACAAGGAGAGGAAAGATAATGTATAAAAAAGTTCAACCTTTAATTTCAGTAATAGTACCTGTATATAAAGTAGAAAATTATTTAGAAAAATGTATAAAAAGTATAATAAATCAAACATACAATAATTTGCAAATAATATTAGTTGATGACGGTTCACCAGATAATTGTGGAAAAATTTGTGATAGATATGCTAAAAAAGATAAAAGAATTGAGGTTGTACATAAAAATAATGGGGGACTTTCTGATGCAAGAAATGTCGGAATTAATAAAGCAAAAGGGGAATACATAGCTTTTGTTGATAGTGATGACTATATTGAAAAAAGTATGTATAAAGATATGTATAATTTGATAGATAAACGAAAAGCAGATGTATGTATTTGCAATTTCTATAATGTTGAAGGAAACAACAAAATTTTAAAAAATCCTAATAAAGGTATTCAAGAATATGATAAAATAAGCATATTAAAAGAAATATTATTAGACACAAAAGTACAAAGCTATGCTTGGAATAAATTGTACAAAAAGGAAGTATTTAATAATATTAAATACCCAGTAGGTAAGAAGTATGAAGATATAGGAACAACATTTTATATACTTGAAAAATGCAATAAAATAATAGTAACAGGGAAGCCAGAATATTATTATTTAAATAGAAAAGATAGTATTGTAAATAATGTGAATGAGCAAACTATTATTGATTATATTGAATTAATAATTAAAAGATATGACTACATAGAGAAAAATTTAAAAGAATTGGACAAGTATAATAAGTATTACTTAGCTAAAACATTAATAACTGCTTATTATGACATAAAGAGTCTAAAAGACATCAAAAGTGAAACACAAAAATTGTTTGATAATTTGTATGAAAAAGTAAGAAAAAATTTAGAAAGTGATGAAAAAGAATTTATTAATTATTTAAGTGAAGAACAAAAAAAACAAATAAAACAAATTTTAAATTAAAAAAATAAAAACTATATATACCAAGTTTCATTATATAATGAAATAAAAATTATGGGAGAATGAAAAATGAAAAAAATAGCATTAGTTGCAGATGTAAAAAATTGGGCTTTTGACATAGCTGCTAATATTATTAAAAAAGCTTTATCAAGCAAATACCAAATTGACATTTATTATAGCAAGTCAGAAGAATTTAAAAAAGATTTATTTAAAATTTTAGAAAGATTAAAAGATTATGATTTAATACACTTTTTTTGGAGATATATATTATTAGACTTTGAAAAAGAAGAATTTAGAGAAAGAGTAGAAGAAAAATATGGCGATTTTGTAAAGTACAAAAAAGATATGATAAAAAAAATATCAACAGGAGTATATGACCATTTATATGAAGATGATACGAATTTTAATAAAACCTTTACTAAATATTGTGCAAATTATGTAGTAAGTTCGCCAATTTTATTTGATTTATATAATAATATGGAAGGTGTAAAAAGACCAAAAGGAATTGTTGGAGATAGCTTTGAAAAAGAGAAGTTCTTTCCAACGAATATGCAAAGATTTGATTTTAAAGATAGATCTAAATTAGTAATTGGGTGGGTAGGAAATTCTGCTTGGAATGAAAAACAAAAAGACGAAAATGGAAATACAATTGATTTTAAGGGATTTCATACAATACTAAAGCCAATAATAGATGAACTTCAAGCTGAAGGGTATGATATAGAATTACAATGTGCAGATAAAGCTGTAAATCAGATTTCAAATGATGATATGTGTGAGTATTATTCAAATATACATATATATGTATGTGTGTCTTATAAGGAAGGAACACCAAAACCATTATTAGAAGCAATGGGATGTGGTGTTCCGATAATAACTACTGATGTTGGAGTTGTAAGACAAGCACTAGGACATGAACAAACCAAATATATATTGGGAAAAAGAATAATAGGAGAAAATGAAACATCAATAAGAGAAAAACTAAAAGAAAAAATAAAATATTTATATAATAATAGAGAAAAACTAGGTATATTATCAAGAGAAAATTACCAAAATTCAAAGACATACGAAATTGAAAATATGAGAAAAAAATATGATTGGTATTTTCAAGAATGCATGAAAGATAGATGAGATAAAACAAAACAAAAAAGTCAAAAACAATTGACTTTTTTATCATTTAATTATATACTTGTAGCGAAAAATAAAAATTACAAAGAGGTCAAAAATGAAAACAATAAAATTAGCAATAATTATACTAATGACAACTTTTTTTATTATTATATTAGGAACAAAAGTACATGCAACAACAGGAACAATAAATGATGATACTGTAGATTTAGTGAAGGAACCAGATTCAAAAGTAGTTTTAGATTATTTATATAAAGATAATGAAGTAGAAATATTAGAATATGAAGATGGTTGGTATAAAGTTAAAGCAGAAACAAGTTTAGGAAAAGTAACAGGATATGTTGATGAAAGTTATATAGATACAGAAGAAAGTAATACAAATGAAGTAATAACAGAAACAACAGAAACAACACAAGAAACAGACGAAGATGAAACAAATCCAACAGTTTCAACAGAGATAGAGCAAAATACAGAAAACAATATTTCTAGCAATATAGAAGAAGAAAAACAATATGTATTAGCACAAGCTGTAAAGATTAAAGCAATACCTATAGTTAATGCTAAAGACAAATCAGAAATATCAGGAAACATTACAGTATTAGAAATAATAAATGACTGGGTTAGAATAGAAAATGAATCTCAAAATGGATGGATAAGAAAAAATGTTTTAAAAGGTGTGTTAACTACACAACAAGATATTCAAGAAGAAACAACAGAACAACAAACAGTAGAAACAGAAGCAACAGTAACTGAACTAAATAAAATAGGCTATGTAAGTGCAGAAGGTTTAAGAGTAAGAAGTGAACCTACAACAGATAGTGAAGAAATAACAAGTTTATCTAAAAATGATCAAGTAAAAATTATTGAACAAGTAGATAATTGGTATAAAATAGATATGAATGGCGAAATTGGTTATGTGTCATCAAAATATATTTCAGATACTAAACAACCTGAAGTAACATCAAGAAGTGGCAGTACATTAAAAAATACAACAACTACATCAAAGAAAGAAGAAGCAATAGAAAAAGAAAATCAATCTGCAGAAGAGACTACAAAAACAGAAGAATCAACATTAGATACAACAGGGGAAGAAATCGTAGAATATGCAAAACAATATTTAGGATATAAATATGTATCAGGAGGAGTATCACCATCTACTGGTTTTGATTGTTCAGGTTTTACGTTATACGTATATAACAATTTTGGAATATCACTTAATCGAACAGCAAGTGGACAAATGAATAATGGAATAGCAATAGACAGAGATAATTTACAACTGGGTGATTTAGTAATATTTAATAATGATTCAAACACTTCAATAGGGCATGTAGGAATTTATATAGGGAATGGAGATTTTATACATGCATCAAATCCTTCTGACGGTGTAAAAATAACAGCATTATCTACAGGATATTATGAAAAAAGATATGTAGGAGCAAGGAGAGTAATTTAATTGAAAAGACCAATGTTAATAATTACAATTGGTTATATAATAGGTATAATATGGGGGCTATACTTAAAAATAAGTATAGTCTCATTTTATATGGGTTTAATTGTAATTTATATAATAATTCATTTACAATATAGAAAAAAGAAATTTAAAATTTTTTCAATAAAAAGATATTTTAGATATTTAAAAATAATGTTCAAAATTAATTTTATTCTATTAATAATTAGTTCATCATTTATTTCAAATCTAATTATTATATACCAAGAGAACAAATATGAAAAATCATTTGTAGAAGGGCAAAATTTGGAAATAGTTGCAGTAGTAATAAGTAATGTAAAAGAACAAGAATATTCTAACAAATATGAAGTTAAAACTATCTCTAATGAAAAATTATATATATATGTTGATAAAAAAGTAAAATTAGAATATGGTGATAAAATAAAAATAAAAGGAGAGTTTCAAGAACCACAAAGTTCGAGAAATTATAAAGGTTTTAATTATAAACAATATTTAAAAACTAAAAAAATATATGGAAGTATAAAAGTTACAGATGTTAAAATATTAGATAAAAACAAAGCAAATAAAATTATGCAATTATCAAATTCAATATTTTTAAAAATTCAAGATAATTTAAAAAATACATATGACGAAAAAGTTTATCCAATAATTTCAGGAATAATGCTAGGATATACAGAAGAAATAGATGAAAATACAAAACAAAATTTTTCAACAAGTAATATATCACATGTTCTTGCTGTATCAGGAATGCATATTTCATATATAATAATTTTAATCACAAGCAGTACACAAAAATTATTAGGAAAAAGAAATAGCAAAATTATAGCAAGTATTGTGCTAATTATATACATGTTTATAACAGGGTTTAGTGTATCAATAATAAGAGCTGGAATTATGGGAATTATCTTATGCATGGCATTTGTCTTATATAGAAAAAGTGATACATTAAATAATATTTCGATAGCAATAGTATTAACATTAATAAATAATCCATATTCTATTAATAGTATTAGTTTTCTACTTACATACGGAGGGACAATAGGCATATTATATTTTGAAAAAATTATTGAAAATATAATAAAAAACATAAAAATAAAAAATAGAAAGTACAAGTATGCTTTTATTAAGATACAAAGAAAATGTAGTAAATTAATAGAAGTAGTTTCAGTTACTATTTCTGCACAAATAATAATAATGCCGATAATGATACTTTATTTTAATACAATAGGATTAGGATTTTTATTAACTAATTTACTATTAAGCAGTATTATTGGAATAATAGTAATGGGTGGATTTGTTCAAATTATTATTTCTTTTATTTCAATTAATGCAGGAAAAGCATTAGCTAATATTATAAATATACCATTATATTTACTTTTACAGATTTCAAAAATTAATATTGGTAATTATAATGTAGTAACACCGGATTTTTATCAAATTATTTTATATTATTTACTAATTTTTATATTAAGAAAAATATATTTAATATTTCATTCAAATAATTGTACTACAACACAAAACAGAATAAAAAATACAATGTATTTAATTAAATTTAAAATTAAACCATATATAAAAATTCTTAAATTTTCAATAATTTTAGTATTATTTATTATTTGCATTATAAATATAATCCCACATGATTTAGAAATATATTTTATTGATGTAGGACAAGGTGATTGCACATTAATAATAACTCCTAATAATAAGAAAATATTGATTGATGGTGGAGGAAGTGAAAACTATGATGTGGGTGAAAATATTCTAATTCCATATTTATTAGATAGAAAAATATCAAGTTTGGATTATGTAATAATAAGCCATTTTGATCAAGATCATATAGGAGGAATACTAAGTGTTTTAAAAGAAATAAAAGTTCAAAAAATTATAATTGGTAAGCAGGGAGCAAAGAATGAACAATATGAAGAATTATATAAAATAGTTAAGGAGAAAAATATATTATTATCAATAGTTGAAAAAGGAGACATTATAAATATAGAAAAAAATGTACAATTTAAAATATTATTTCCAGAAAAAGAATTAATTAAAGAAAATGTTCTTAATAATAATTCAATTGTTGCAAAATTAGAATATAAAAATTTTAAAATGTTATTTACAGGAGATATAGAAGAAATAGCTGAAAAGAAATTAATAAAATATTATTCTAAAGAAGAACTAAAGGCAGATATACTAAAAATTTCACATCACGGCTCAAAAACTTCTACTACGACAGAGTTTTTGGGTGTAGTTAATCCTAGAATTGCTTTAATAGGAGTAGGACAAAATAATAAATTTGGACATCCAGATGATAGTATTATAAATAATTTAGCAAATAGAAATATAAAAATATTTAGAACTGATAAAATGGGAGAAATCATAATAAAAAGCGATGGAAATAAAATAAAAAAGGTTATGGGGTATATACCACCATAACCTTTGAGCTGACATACAATTAGAAGTCAATCACCTTGTAATTGTCACAGTTCAGGTAATCAAATGGGATAAATAGGCTGATTTTTTCGTTGTAAACCCCTTTGCAACCATTTACTGTTACTTCCTTCCCTACAAAATAGTGTTCAGCATGCTCCAAGTATTCTTTTCTTATGCTAAAATTTGCCATTACTTCAGTATTTGAAAAACTGAACAAATTCATAGACAATTTTTCCTTCAATTCCTCAGTAGAGTCACATGGACTCTGCCAGAAAGCAAAGAAAAAGGTGTTCTCCGGAAGAGTGACATCATCAGGAGTAGAAGCGTATTTTAGTTTGTACAAATGCAAAGAGTAAATGTTTTTCAAATGAGGGGTGTACGTTAGTGATACTAAAAACCGTGCCATAGTAATCCTCCTAAAAATAGATTCTTAAATATTGTACCAAATTTCTACCGAAAAGTCAAATTATGTAAAACTATTTATCTATAAAACTAGAAAAAGCATATGAAA
>CALXZB010000013.1 GCA_944393125.1 uncultured Clostridia bacterium
TTTCATTCAGGCAAATCTATATTTATGTATTTTGAATAAATATCGAATGTAACTGAAATAAGTTTAGATATACAAAATTCTTTCGTTTTTACTTATATAAAAATATTTTTTATTAATAGATAAAAATTATAATACCTAAATTTGTGATAGTACGTGCCAATAAAAGCATTAAACAATAACGTTGCTATTAAATAACATTTTTTGTTACTTAATAGCAACTTTTTAATTTTATTTAACTAAATTAAGTATATCATCTGTACTATCTAATCCTTCTAAATTATAATAAGCATCAGGAATATTTCCAACAATAACATGTTCTGCTATTATAACTTGATTTGTAATTTTCTTTTCAAAATTATTTATTGGTGTAACAATTTTCATGTAACATTCTAAATTTACATATATTCTATGTAATGTTTGATTTATCCCTTGTGCTATAAATTCACTTTTTATTTCTGTGTCTAGTGTTCCTGATGATTTTACTTTTGCTGGGATACAAGGACCTACTCCTGAAAAGTAATAACTACCTAGTAAATTTCCTATTGGTATATCTATTTCAGTATTTTCTAATTGATTAATACTGTTCTGAATAGCTTCTGTCAAATCTGATATCATGTTGTTTATAGGAACTACATTTGATTTTATTATTACTACATTTCCAGCTTCATCTTTTTCTATTGTATACAATTCTTCATATTGATATTTATTCATAGTTTTAGTTGATTCTTGATTTGAAATAATTGTTATCATTGACTTTACTTTATCTTCACATAGTGTTTCAAATACTGGTTCTATATAATTTAATATAGTTCTATATATGAATATTAATATAACAATTAAAAATATAATTTTAATTGTTCTCTTTTTCATTATAAAAGTTTTTCTGTGTAATTTAGAAGGTTCACTTTTGTTTCTACATGGCTTTAATATAAATCTTTTTCTAGAATAAATTTTATACATTGCTTGATAAATTAATTGGTTCTCTTGCTCTTTTTAATACATATTTAGGAATGTATATTTTTTCTCCTATATTTATTTTATTTGGTCTTTCAATTCCATTTACTCTTACTATATCATCAACTGTACTTCCATAGTTTTTTGCAATCTTCCATAGAGTATCTCCGGCTTTTACAACATAAATTATTACACTGTAATCTTGCATATCTTCTTCATCTTGTGAAGAAATATTATTTATTACAGGAATTGCAACTGGATTATATAAACTAATTTCAAAATTTAATTCTAAATTTATATTTACAATTTCTGATTGATTTATAATTTCTTGTGTCCCTATATCTATATTCACATTAGTTTTGCAATTTTCTGAAATATCATCAATTGTTTTTTCAAACGGAATAGTTATTTTTTTGCTATTTACTATTGTTGCAGAATTATCTATAAAAATAAACTCTAATTCTATTTCACCTGTGAATATTATTTTTTCGTTTAATTTACTTTCTTTATTTATAATTGGATTTACTTTTACATTTACAATTGTTCCATTTGCAAGTTCTGGTATTTTAATCTGTTCATTTATATTACAACTATCTTTTTTACATTGTTTGTTTGAAATTGTATTTATTATTAGTTTTTCGAAATCTATTTTTTGTCCAGGGCAATACATATCTTCAATTATTTTAAATTCTTTTTCTTCATATGCTATACACGAAATTTCTGTTTCTATTTCAATATACACAGAATGTTCTTCAATTGAATTTGGCTTTGCAATAATATTTTTTATATTATATGATGTTTCACAAATATTTTCTTCCTTAATATTTTGCATATCAATAAATCCTACAAGTGGCAGATTAGAAATATTTTTACATATACGTCCATCTTCTGTTAAATATACCATTTGTATTTCTGCTTCTGCTTTTGCTAAAATTTTATTATAACTTATTTTTATGTCTTTATCTACCAAATTAATTTGCATATTTAGTATTTCTGCAAGATTGTCTGTATTTGGAATAGTTATATTTTCTTTTATAAATGCTTTAGTCATTCCATCTCCAATTATTGAATTAACTTTCATATTTTTACTTAAAACTTGAATATTATTATCTTCTATTTCTGTAATTATTTCAGCAGATTCCTTAGATTTTACTTTTATATAAATTTCAATTGTTGCTTTTATTCCTATTTTTCTACCATTTATTATTTTACATTCTATAAATTTAATTTTAGTTGAAACTTCTATGTTCATATCTGTTTCTAATTCAGGTATATTAATACTCTCTGAAAAGTCTAAGCCTGTGCTAAGTCCTCTTATATTATCTGTATTTTCATCAGCTAAATACATTATATATGTTAAAACACTTCCGTCTAATCTGATTTTTCCGTCTACTATATCTTTTTTGTATATACATACATTTCCACTTGTTGTAATTGTATTTAATATATCTGGTTTTGAATCAGGAATAATCATATCTCCCTCTACAGTTATAACTTCTTTTTTTTCACATATCACTTTGTTTACATTTAAAATTTCTTTTGTTGTGTTTATTTCCATGAAAAAACCTCCTCTACATTTTTGTTTATTAATGTATATGGAGGTTGAACTAAATTTATGACATAAATAGTAAAAACTCTCATTTCTGAGAGTTTTGTGTGTTTTATAATTATTCTGCTGATTCTTCTGTTTCAGGAGCATCATAAGCTTCTAATATAGCTTTTTGAACTTTCTCTCTTGTTTCAGCATTGATTGGATGAGCTATGTCTTTAAATTCTCCGTTTGGAGTTTTTCTGCTTGGCATAGCAATGAATAATCCATTTTGACTTTCGATAACTTTGATATCATGGATAACAAATTCATTATCGAATGTTACAGAAGCAACAGCTTTCATTCTGTTCTCTGAATTTACTTTTCTTAAACGTACATCTGTTATTTGCATTGTGTGCACCTCCACTGTTTTTTATTTGTACATATACGTATATTCTTATGTACTATTATATTATTCTCCTCAAAAAATTTTTTTCCCTCTTTTTTTACAAATTTTTTAATTTTTTTTATTTAGCTTATAAATTTTGTAGCAAAAAACTTGAATTTTGCATTATATAAGTATATAATAAAAAACATGAAAATGAGGAGTGTTTATAATGCCAACTATTGATAATATAAAAAAATATAAAAAGATTCATATGATTGGAATCGGTGGTATCAGCATGAGTGGTATAGCTGAGATACTCGTAAATTGGGGATTTGAAGTTACTGGAAGCAATAATGTTGATTCCGAAGTATTACATATTTTAAAAAATGCAAATATAAAAACTTATATAGGACATAATGCACAAAATGTTGAAGGAGCAGATTGTGTTGTTTATACTGCTGCAATTAAACCTGATAATCCTGAGCTTGTTCATGCAAAAGAACTTGGAATTCCAATTATTGAACGTTCTGATTTTTTAGGTGAACTTACTAGATGTTATCAAAACACAATAGCTGTTTCTGGTACTCATGGAAAAACAACAACAACTTCGCTTGTTTCTTTGTGCTTTATTGAAGCTTTAAAAGATCCTAGCATTCAAGTAGGTGCTATTATAAAAGAGCTTAATGGGAATTATAGAGTTGGTAATAGTGAGAACTTTATTATTGAAGCTTGTGAATATGTTGAAAGTTTTTTGAAATTTAGTCCTAAGTCTGAAATCATATTAAATATAGATAATGATCATTTAGATTATTATAAAAATTTAGAAAATATTAAAAATGCTTTTATTAAATATGTGAAGCTTTTGCCTGAAGATGGACATTTAGTTATAAATGCAGATGATTCAAATTGTTTAGACTTGCCTATGTATTCAAAAGCACCTGCCATAAAATATGGTGTAGAAAACAAAGATGTTAATTTCTTTGCAGAAAATATTGTTTTTGATGAAAACGGTTTTCCTGAATTTGATTGTTTTAAAAATAATAAATTTTTTGAACATTTTAAGCTTTCTATTCCTGGAAAACATAATGTTTTAAATTCTTTAGCTTGTATAGCATTATGTGATGCCTATGGAATATCAGGTAACTGCATGAAATTAGCCATAGAAAAATTTAAGGGTGCTGATAGAAGATTTGAATATAAAGGAAAAGTCAATGGAGCTTCAGTATATGATGACTATGGTCACCATCCAACAGAAGTTCTAGCAACTGCAAAAGCATTAAATAATAAAAAGTTTAGGCAATCTTGGGTTGTTTTTCAACCTCATACATATAGTAGAACTTTTAATCATTTAAATGATTTTGCTTACGCATTACTTTCTTTTGATAATATTATTGTTACAGATATTTATGCAGCAAGAGAAAATAATACTTATAATATTTCTTCAAAAGATTTAGTTGATGAAATTATAAAATTAGGAAAAGATGCAAAATATATTCCATCACTTGAAGAATGTGCTGATTATTTAAAAACTAATGTAAAAGAAAATGATATTGTTTTAACTCTAGGCGCAGGAACTGTTACTGAAATTGGTGATATGATAGTTGATAAATAGAAAAAGATAGGTATTTGCCTATCTTTTTTCTATCATTTTTTCCAATACAATTATAAACATTGCATGTGTCCAGCCAAGGCCTATGACCCAATCTGGTTTTAGAGTAGTATTATTAATTTGTTCACTTAAGAAATAATGTTTCCCAGCTGTTTTTAAAACAAAATCAAAAGTCTCTTTTGCCTTCTTCTTTTCACCATTTTCCAAATAATATAATGTCATCCATAAATTGGCAATTAGCCAAGGAGAACCATTTCTATAATGGTCATTTTCATACCTCTGGTATCCACCAGTATATGTTCTTATAGTTAAATTTATATTATCAATTGTATTCAAAACTTTCTTTTCTTTTGTTGAGAACACATTAAAGGGGTAAACGGTTCCAAGTAAGCTAATATCAATCTTTTTATCATTTGTATTTCTTACATATGATTTTCTATTTTCATCATATAAATTATCTTCTATATATTTTTTTACTTTTACTTGTAATTCTAACATTTCTTCAATATTTTTATGTACTTTTTCTTCTTTAAGCCTATTATTTTCAAAATCTGAAAGGTTATTACCAAGTACTTTATATATTTTAATCATTGAATCAAAAGCCGAAAATATAGCTGACAAAGAATATAAATGTATTCCTTCATTTTCTTCCCAAATATCATAACTTAAAGGATAAATATTTGTGTTTTCAAATATATCTTTAACATATCTTTTTAGAAAATCTACTGCTTTTTCACACATATGTAAATTTACTTTTAAGAAATTTTCATTTTTAGTATATTCATAATGAGAATATACACCATATATTACACTTGCTGTTTCATCAACTTGGTATCCCCAGCAAGGAGCTAATTTTCCATCTGTATAAAAACGTTGTTCCCACATTCCGTTTTTGCTTTGAGTCATTCTACAAAAATTACTATAAAATTTTTCGGTTTCTTTAGTCATTTTTAAAATATCTAGTGCCCTTGTAATAAACACTGCATCTCTTGGCCAGCAATAAGCATATCTTCCACATTGTGTTAAATTTTCGTCTACTTCTGGAGCAGCAATCATTCCTCCTGTTGATGAGTTTATTAATAGTGGATATAATAAAATACTTCTTTTATATATCTCTTGAATTTTTTCTTCATAACTATTTTCAGGATCTTTTAAATTTAAACCATTGTGTTCTCTTACATATTTTCTCCAATATGATTTTACATTAGAATATTCTTTATTAAAATCAATTTTTCTTATTCTCTCTATTTCATCTTCAACAGCTTGCATTGTCTTTTTATTTTCATCTATATATACACAAATTTCTAATTCTTTCTTTTCTCCAGGTTTAATTATTCCTATATCATAACTTATACTTGAATCTTTTGACATTCCTATATAATCTTTTCCACCTATAATTCCAGAGTCTATGTTATTTATGCTTCCGTTTATTTGTGAACTTAGTGTTTTATATGATTTTGCAAATGTTGCTACTGAAAAATCATGAGCATATTGAATCATTCCATTGTCAATTTTTAATCCACTTACAAAATTATTTTGATCTGATAAAAGTTCAGAATGTATTAAAAATTTAATGTCTAAATCGATACTATTTTCATTTATAAATGTATATTTTTTTATAAGTATATCTTCTTTTATTGATACAAAATCTGTTTGCAAAATTTTTAAATTAAAATATGTATTTGTTATTTCTGTATTTAATATATTTGTATCTGTATCATAAAATTGCATATATGTATTGTTAACATCTTCATGTAATTTTATTAATCCTGAATCATTTATTTTTATTCCTGTGTGGAAATATTTTATATATTGCCTATTATCTTTATTAGGGTAAGATAATCTTAACATTTCTCCACTCCCTGAGAAAGTTACCAACATATTTTTATTTCCTATTATTGCTTCATTTAGATATTTTTCCATTATATAATCTTCCCCTTTTTGTATATTAAAGTATTTTATCCTTCTACTATATTAACAATTTGTTTTTCCAAATCTTTAATTTTTTCATTTATTCTAAACATATCTTCATCTTTTAACGTAGTATTTTCAACATCTTCTCTTACTGCTGTATACATGTCTATTAATTCTCTTTGTAGTTTATTCAATCTGTCCAAAATTTCTTGTCTTATTGTATTTTCTTTTTTAACTTTTATTTTATTTACAAGTTTTACTTCATCTAGTATTTCATATGTCTCACCATATTCTGGAATTGAAACATCTATACCCGTTTCTTGTAATATTTTATTTTTTAGTACTTCTTGAGATTCTTCTTCACCATGAACTAAGAAGATATGTTTTGGTTTCGAAATAAATGAATAAATAAAATTCATTAACCATTCTTGGTCTGCATGCCCTGAATATCCTTCTATATATTCTATTCTTGCATTAACAGCGCATTCTTCTCCAAATATCTTTACTCTTTTTGCACCATTTACAATTGAATATCCTAAGGTTCCAGGTGCTTGATATCCTACAAATAGAATAGTATTATTAGGATTCCATATATTATGTTTTAAATGATGTTTAATTCTTCCCACTTCACACATTCCACTGGCTGAAATTATTATTGCTGGTTCTTGGCTCTCATTTAGTGCTATTGATTCTTCTGCTGTTTGCGTAAATTTCAAACCAGGAAATTCTAATGGATTATCTCCATTTTCCATTTTTTGTTTTATATCATCATCAAATAAATCTGTATTTTGTCTAAATACTTCAGTTGCAGATATCGCAAGAGGACTATCTACATATACAGGTACTTTCATTAAAGTTTTATATTTTCTTCTAAATTCTTCATCATCTCTAGTTTCTTTTATTTTATTAATTTCATATAAAATTTCTTGTGTTCTTCCTACTGCAAAAGATGGAATTATAACTTTTCCACCATTATCTATTGTTTCTGAGACAATATCCAAAAACATTTCTGCTTTTTGATCATTTTTTATATGCAATCTACTTCCATATGTAGATTCCATTATCAAATAGTCACAACTTTCTAGCATAGTTGGTGAAGATAATAATGGAATATCGTTATTTCCTAAATCTCCTGTAAATACTGCCTTTGTTTCTTTTCCATCTTCATTTGCCCATACTTCTATAATACTAGAACCTAACATATGCCCTGCATCATTAAATCGTACAAATATATTAGTATCTACTTGTATTATTTCATCATATTTTACTGCACTAAAAATTTCTAAACATTTTACTGCATCTTCAGCAGTATATAGTGGTGGTATTATTTTCTCACCTTTTCTTAATCTTTTCTTATTTTTCCATTCAGATTCCATTTCTTGTATATGTCCACTATCTGGCAACATAATTCCACATAAATCACATGTAGCCTTATGTGCATAAATAGGTCCATTAAATCCTTCATTATATAATTTAGGAATTCTTCCAGAATGGTCAATATGTGCATGTGTTAATAGCATAAAATCTATTTCAGCAGGATTAAATTCAAATGGTTTATAATTTTCATTTTCTAATTCCGCTTTTCCTTGATAAATCCCACAGTCTACTAAAAATTTTTTACCTGCTGCCTCTACTAAAAAATTTGATCCTGTAACCATTTTTGTTGCACCTAAAAATGTTATTTTCATATATTTCTCCTATCTATATATAATTTAAATAAATATTTTTACTTTTTTATTTGTCTTTACATCTTCTAATTTTTTTATTTCAAATTTTTCTTCACAAATATTTTCATCAAATATTTGCGCATAATATTTTTTCCCTTGTAATGATATTTTATAATATATGTCCTCTAATGATATTATTCTAGTTCTAAATACATTACTCATAATATCTTTTGGAACATTTGCTATTACTTTTTTTCTTATTGCAACTTTTGTTATTTGTTCTTCCACATCTACTATTATATCTTTTATTTCTTCAATATCTTTTACACACTTTTTTTCATTTATTGGTAATAATAAAAAATATCTTAATTGATAAATCAATTTAACGATTTCTTCTTCATCTTTTGTGTTTTTTATAATATTTTTAAAACATTTAAAGAAAATTTTTATAAATTCTATATCTAATTTTTCTTGTTGACCTTCATCCATTTCTATAATTTGTAATTTTTCTTTTTCTTGTAATAATCTATTTTTTTCTTTTAAATAATTTACTGGATTTAGCATATAATTAACTTGTTCTATTTGTTCTAAAATATGCTGTTTTTTATCTTCAAATTGTTTTTTAAATGTTTTAATATTAAATATTTTTGCATTAAACGAAACATCTGCATTTACTTTTTCATATTCTTCTTTAAGTCTGGTATTTTGCCCCAATATTTTATCAATATGGCTTAATTCTTTAATTAGTTGTTTTTTACATTCAGTTAATTCCTCAATTTTTCTTTTAGTATCTTCAAATTCACTAATCTTTTTTTCTATATTTTGCTCTTTTTCTTTTAATTCATTTAAATATCTATTATTATAATTAGCTGTATTTAATATAGCTATTTTTATCAATAATTCTTTTTGTTTAATTGCTAAATCTTTTCCATATTTATCAGAAATTTCTTCTTCTAATTGTTCTAGATAATCTATTATTCCATCTTTATCTTTACACCAATTATCTAAAAATTCTTCGCCTAATAATATTTGTAAAGTTTGATATATTAAATTAGCTTCAATATTTTCAATTTCTTTATTTATAGTAGTCCATGACCATCCATTAAAGTCCCTTAGTACTTCTACTCTATCAATATTTTTTCCTGTATTTATTATATTTGATATTGCTACTGCAATTTCTTTATATCTACTATTTAATATTTTATTATGTCTAGATTTTTTCTCAATTGCATACAAGATTTTTTCTTCAATTGGATAGCTTATAATTTCTTCTTCTACATAAAATTTATTTTTTTCTAATTCTCTTTGTATTTCTTCATTAGCAACTTTTTGTGTTAATTTTACAATACTAATTTTATCACATTTTTTATCTATATTTTCTATTAATTCTTTTACATACTTTTCTTCTGTTTGTTTTTTTCTTTTTACTGTTTTGTAATCTTTATATGCTATTTCAATTTTATATAATATTCCTTGAATTAAATTTTTTGCTTGTTCATCAACTTTTTTAGTTGCTAAAATTTTTTCAAGTTCTTCATTCTTATCTTTTTTTATTAGCATATTTTTCTCCTTTAAAAAGACCTAGTCTATTTTTAGAGACCAGGTCTATTTTTAATTTTCACTTGTCCCCATCTTCAACTCTTGCCAACGTTCCATAGTCATTAATACTTGTCTTGGCTTACTGCCTTGATAACCTGAAATTATTCCTCTTTCTTCCATCTGATCTATAATTCTTCCAGCTCTAGCATAACCTACTTTAAATCTACGTTGAATAAATGATGTTGAAGCTTGACCTGTTTCAATAACAATATCAATAGCATCCATTAAAAATGGGTCTGTGTCATCTTCACCGTCTGCATTTTCTCCTGCAATTTCTTTATCTGTTTTATTACTATTTTCAATGCTTTCTAAAATATCTTCGCTATAAGTTGCCTCTCCATTTGACTTAATGAATGAAACTATTTTTTCTACTTCATCATCTGACACAAATGCTCCTTGCACTCTTGTTGGCTTTGGAGCTCCTGATGGATAAAATAACATATCACCTTTTCCTAATAATTTTTCAGCACCTACTTGATCTAGAATTGTTCTAGAATCCACTTGTGAAGATACTGCAAATGCAATTCTTGATGGTATATTTGCTTTTATTATTCCTGTTATTACATCTACTGATGGACGTTGTGTAGCTATTATTAAATGCATTCCTGCAGCTCTTGCTTTTTGTGCTAATCTACAAATTGAATCTTCTACTTCTTTTGCTGCAACCATCATTAAATCTGCAAGCTCATCAATTATTATTACTATTTGTGGTAGTTTACCAATTCCTTCTTCTTTTTCTGCTAAAGCATTATATCCTTTTAAATCTCTTACACCTTTCTGTGCAAATACATTATATCTATTATCCATTTCTTGTACAGCCCAAGCTAATGCTCCTGCAGCTTTTTTGGGATCTGTAACTACTGGAATTAATAAGTGTGGAATTCCATTATATACAGACAATTCAACTACTTTAGGGTCTACCATTACAAATTTAACTTCACTTGGTTTGGCTTTATATATTATACTTGCTATTATTGTATTAATACATACGCTTTTTCCTGAACCAGTTGCTCCAGCAATTAGTGCATGTGGCATTTTTGCTATATCTGCTATTGCCATATTTCCAGCAACATCTTTTCCTAATGCTACACTTAATTTTGATTTTGCATCTTGAAATTCATCGCTTTCCACTATGTCTCTAAAATGTACTGTTTCTTTTTCGGTATTTGGAACTTCTATTCCAACTGCTTGTTTTCCTGGTATTGGAGCTTCAATTCTTATTGTTTCAGCTGCTAAATTTAGTGCAATGTCATCTGCTAAATTTGCAATTTTACTTACTCTAACTCCTTCTGCTGGTTTTAATTCATATCTTGTAATTGCTGGTCCTACTGATACATTTTCAACTTTTGCTTGAACTCCAAAACTATATAATGTTTTCTGTAATTTAGTTGCTACATCAGTTAAAGCCTTTGCTCCTCCCTTTAGTACTTTTTTACTTCCCTTACTTAAAAGTTCTACTGGTGGATATTCATAATGTTCTTCTTCTTCAACAGATAAAGCATGTTCTAATTGTAATACTTGTTTTACTTTTTCTTCTTTTTTTTCTTCTTCTTGTTTAAATAGATTCCCCTCAATATAATCTGGTTGCATTTTTGATTTTTCATCATTTTTTAATTGTTTTACATCATCTTTTCCTAGTTTAAACTTTTTCTTATCTTTTTCATCTTCAATAGTTCTACCATTTAGATTTATTCTTATTTGCTCTGTTTCATCTGGTTCATTTTTATCCATTTCTAAATATGCTTTTTCTTTTTCATTTAATTTCTTTTTATTTTCTTTTCTAAGTTCTTCATCATTTTCTTTTGCCAACATTTTTTCTTCATATTTTTCTTTACGTCTTTCTACTCTAGATTGAATCCACTCACTTATAATTCCAGATATATCAATTCCAAATGTTACAGCAAATAATATTAATGATAAACCAATACTTAAAATTATTGTTCCTATTTTTCCGAATAATTTAAATAATGGAACTGCTGCAATTGTTCCTAGTGCTCCCCCACCTATGTTTTTTTCTCCTAATGAATATGCATCTTTAACTATTTCTGATATATTTTGATTTATATCTATTGCACCATTATATATTTCATATACACTAAGTATTACAGCAATAAATATTAATAGTAATGTATATTGTGCTATTTTAGAAGATATAAATCCGTCATCATCTTTGCAAGCCATTTTTATTGCTACTGCAAATGAACCAATTGGTACTATATATTTTATTATTCCAAACATTCCACCAAAAAAATCACTAAGTACTATTCCAACATATCCAGATTCAGCATATATTAAAACTGTTAGTAAACTACTTATTATTATTGTTATTATTACGCCAAAATCTAATGAACTTTTTTTGGTTTGTCTTTTTTTATATTTTCTTTTTGCCATTTTATCATTCTTCCTTCCTTGTTAAAAGGGGGCCACTCCTTATTTGAAAGGGGCGCCCCCAATTTTTATTGAAGTTCCTTTTTACTGTTCTGAATTGTTTTTATTGTGTCTTGTAAAGACATTTCCATTAAACTAACAGCTTCACTAAAGTTCTTTTCTAGTTTTGCAAGTGTATCTGTTAGTACATTTTCTGTTGTATCTAATAAATTATTAGCATATTCTTTTGTTCCTTGAGATATTTCTCTTGACATTTCATTAGCTGTTTCAATAATTTCTGCTTTTTGTTCATATGCTTTTCTAGTTATTTCATGTTCATCTATCATAGAAATTATTCTATTTTCAGCTTCTTTAACTATTCCATCAGCTTCTTTTTGAGCTTCAACTAATATTCTTTGTCTTTCTTCTTTTATCCATTTAGCTTGTTTTAGTTCATCTGGTAGTTTTATTCTTATTTCTTTAATTATTTCAAGCATTTCTTCTTTATCAACCATTGATTTAGCAGTAAATGGTAGACTTTTACTATTTTCTAATATATCTTCTAATGTTTCTAATAATGTAAATATTTCCATTGTTTACCCCTTTCTAGGCTTTTTTATTTTTTAAATTTAAAAATATTATTGTTGCTCTTCCATATTTTCTTTTGTCAATAATCTCAATTTCTAAATCTTTTATTTCTTTTTCTATTCTTTCCTCATCATCAGTTTCAATAATTATTATACTTTCTTGTCTTGCTATATCTAATTCTAAAATTCTTTTTAATGCTTTTGAAATATAATCTGTTGCATATGGTGGGTCTAAATAAATTATGTCAAATTTATTATTTTTTAATTTTTCTAAGCACTTTTCAAAGTCTGAATTAATTACTTGAGCATTTTGTTCCATATGCGTTTTTTCTATATTTTTCTTTATTATGCTAACAGCTTCTTTAGAATTATCACATAAAACTGCTTTTTGTGCACCTCTACTTAAGAATTCTAATCCTATTGCTCCACTTCCGGAGAATAAATCTAATATTTGAGCATCCTGTATTTTCCCTTGTATTATGCTAAATATAGCTTCTTTTACTCTATCTAACGTTGGTCTAGTGTTTTTTCCTTCTAATGTAAATAATTTTGTGCCTCTTGCTTTTCCACTTATTATTCTCATTTTATTTTAGCCTTTCCTTTTATACTAATATTTTATTCTTTTTTTGTCTATTGTCAAGTGTTTTAACCAAATTGTAATATAGTTTTAATAATTCTGTAATATTGTAATATTTATAAGTAGTATAAAAATATGCTTTTAATTATTAATAATATAATTTTAATAACAAAAAAAGAGGCTTTATTCATCCTCTTTATTTATTTCTTTAATTAATTCTGATTGAGATATTAATAATGATTCCATCTTAGCTTTATATATATCAAATTGTTTTTTTACATCATTAAATTGTTGCTCTTTCATTCTTATTTGTTGTTCTAGTTCTCCAACTGCTTTTAATGCACTTTCTTTAGATGTTCTAATTATATTATCTGCTTCTCTTTGTGCATCACTTACAATTTGTTCTGCTTGTTGTTTTGCAACATTTTTTACTTCTTCTGCTGTAGATTGAGCCATTACTAATGTATTTTGTAATGTATTTTCTATATTTTTATATCTTTCTAAAGAAGCATTTAATTCTTCAACTTTTGGTCTTAAAGCTGCTAATTCTTTATAATTAGCTTCATAAGCTTCTGTTACTTCATCTAAAAATTCATCTACTTCATCTACATTATAACCATTCATCATTTGTTTAGTGAACTTTTTATTTTCTATATCTAATGGTGTAATCATATAGATTACCTCCTATCTTATACTAGTTTATATTATTGTTTTTTAACCATGAAACAGATAGTTTGCTTTTGATTTCTTCTCTTGCCATTTCATTAGTTATTTCATAGTTCATTGGTGCTATTAAAAATATTGAATTTGATATTTTCTGTATATGGCCATCAAGAGCATAAACTCCACCACTAATAAAATCTACTATTCTTCTAGCGACATCTTTATTAACATATTCTAAATTAACAATTACTGATTTTTTCTCTTTTAATAATGAACAAATCTCCTCAGATTGTTCAAATGTTGTTGGTTGAGATATTACCATTTTAACTGATTGTCCTTGGGCATTTAATGGTACTACTTTCCCTTTTCTACCAAAAAACTTTCTTTCTTCTTCTTCATTATCATAATTTTCTTTGTCATCATACCCATAAACATCATCATTATCCATATCATCTTCTGGATCTTGGTCTACTCCTCCGAATAGTCCCCATACTTTGTCCATTATAGCTCCTGCCATTTTAAACCTCCTAAAAATTTACACTTTTGTATTTTAACTTTGTTTTTAGTATCTAACTTTTTTTTGTTTTTGTCAATACCTTTTTTTGATTTGTAATTAAAATTTAACATTTTTGTAATATTATTGTAATATTATTTCATCATAATTTGTTATTTTTGTATAATTTTTTATTTCTGTTGAACTATATCCTAATTCTTGTAATTCCTTAGTTTCATATGATTCTATAATTGCAAATTTATCTGTTTGCCTTATTACTTTAACCAAAATCTTTGTTTTTATATCTGATTTATTTCTCATTACATAATATAATCCATTTTCTTCAATCAATGCCTGTTTTGGTACTTTTAATCCAGATTCATTCCACCAAATAACATCTACTGCAATTTTTCTATAATTTATTAAATCTGTTGTCATTTTGTTTATTTCAAATATTATTGTTCTTTTTCCGCTTTCTTCATTTATTTGAATAATTTTTGCTTTACACTCTTCGTTATTTGATATCCTTAATTTTACTGAATCATTAACTTCTGTTTGCATTGCATTTTTAGAGTTCATTGTTATTGCTATATAACATTTGAAATTATCTATAATTTTTCCACATTCACTGCTTGTTGATATAATTTTTCCTGTTCTTAAATCTAAACTGTCTAAATATTTTTCTGTTATTTCATTAAAATTATTTGGAGTTAGTTTTTCTTCTAATCCGTCTACTTTATAGGAAACAATTCCTCCTATTTCAGCTTTTAGATATTCAGATCCAGTTTGTAACTGTTCTTCATAAGAATTTCTTTCTTTTATTAAATTTTTTATTTCTTCATTTTCAACTATATTTCCGATAAAAGTTATCTTTTTGCTAATTAAATTGTCAATATTTTTTTTACTTTCAGTAATTTCTTGATAATTAGTCATGTTATTTATATTTTGTATGTTTTCTTCGATTTGTTTTTCTATTGCCTTAATATCTGCTGAAGGAATAATATTTTTTTCTTGTTCTAACAATTCTTGTATTTTATAATTTAGTTCTTTAATTTTTATTTCTATGTCTTTCTCATTATCACTATAGTATCTAAATACTGACTGTCCTACTGCTACTTTCTGTCCTTCAGTTGCAACTGTGTATATACCATTATTAAAATCTTCACCTTTTATAACTTTTTCATTTCTTATTATATATCCTGTTGTTTCTTCTTCTTCTGTTATTGTTCCTTGTTTAACTATATATGTTTCTTCAGGATTTACTAATAGTAAACAAACTGTTATTATTGTGTAAACTAATACTGCTATTGCAATACCTATTGCAATAATCTTTTTACTTTTTTTCAAAATTATATCTCCTTTCAAGATAAAATTTTATAATTCATTATTATAAATCAATTTCCTCTAAAATTTTTTGCATATCTCCTGATTTGATCCAAATTGTTTCTTTATTTTTTTTAAACCATGTCATTTGTCTTTTTGCATATCTTCTTGTTTCTTGTTTTATTTTATCTATCATTTCTTCTTTTGTTATAGTTCCATTTAAATATTCTACTACTTCTTTATAGCCTATCCCTTGCATTGCAGTCGGAAATTCTTTATATTTTTTCAAAATTTCTTCAACTTCTTGAATTAATCCTTCATTAATCATTTTATCTACTCTTTTATTTATTCTATCATATAAAATTTCTCTATCTAAATTTATGGCAAAAACTTTGTAATCATATTTTATTCCATTTCGTTTTGATTCTATTTCTTGTTCAGTTTTTGTTTTGCCTGTGGCATTATAAATTTCTAGAATTCTTAGAATTCTTTTTTTGTCATTTGGACTGATTTTTTGAGTTGCTTCATAATCTATTTTTTTTGCTTCCTCATAAATTTTTTCTAGACCTTCTTTTTCCACTCTATTTTCTAATTGTTGTCTATATTTTTCATCAATTTTTATTTCATTATATTCAATTCCATATATTAAACTATCAATATATAACCCTGTTCCGCCAACAATTATAGGAATTTTTCCTTTAGATAATATTTCTTCAATTGCTTTTTCGGCATCTTTTTTAAATTCTGCTACGCTATATCTCTGGCTAGGGTTTACAAAATCTATTAAATAATGTTTAATATTTTGTGTTTCTTCTTTTGTAGGTTTTGCAGTTCCTATATTCATATCTTTATATATTTGCATAGAATCTGCTGATACTATTTCTCCATTAATTTGTTGAGCTAATTTTATTGATAAAGCTGTTTTACCAGATGCTGTAGGGCCACAAATAACTATTACTTTAGGTTTAGACATATTTCCTCCATTATTTTTTTATGTTCTTGCAAATTTTTTCTCAATATCACTTTTAGACATTTTTATTGCTGTTGGTCTTCCATGTGGGCATGTAAATGGATTTGGTAATGCTAATAATTTTTCCATTAAACTATCTACCTCTTCTTTAGTCAATGCCATATTAGCTTTAACAGCAGCCTTACATGCTATTGTTGCTATAAATTTTTCTTCAATTTCTTGCTTAGCTGTTCTTGATATTGAATTAATTTCATCTAATGTTTCTAAAAACATTTCTTTAGTTTCCAAGTCTAAACACATTTCAGGCACTCCTGTTAGTTTTATGGTATTTTCTCCAAATTCTTCTATCATAAATCCTGCTTTTCTAAACATTTCCATATTATCTTTTGCTATTTCCATTTCTTTATGACTTAAAGTTATTATATCTGGTAGAAGCATTAACTGCGAATCTTTTACTTCTTCATTATAATAATTTGCTTTTACTTTTTCATATAAAATTCTTTCATGTGCCGCATGTTGATCAATTATGTACATTTCTTTGTCAATTTCAATTATAATATAAGTATTAAATACTATTCCTATAAATTTATATGCTGGCTTTTTGTATTCTTCTATATTATCAAACATTGATGTATTTCCAATTGTTGCTATGTCTTTTGCGTTATTTGTTAAACTTTCTGCTTTTGGTTCACTTTCTTGTATAGGTCTTGTCCCAAATAATTTTAAATACATTTCATTAAAATCTGTGTTCTTTTCTTCTATTCTAGAATTTACAATATCTTCTATTATATTTTTGTTTTCCTCTTCTATTTTTTGAACTTCTTTTACGTGATTAACTTCTTGTGTAGGTTCTTGCTCTTGTCCAGACATTTTTTCTATTGTTGATGGATTTTTTTCGTTATATTCACTTGTTGTTTCTTCTATTTGTATTGTTTCTTCTTGTTTTTCTTCATATTGAGGTTCTTTATATACTTCTATATTCTTATTTTCTTCAGAATTTGTATTTTGAACTGGTATTTCTTGTTTTAATTTTTCTTTCATTTCTTGAAGTTTTCTTAAAATTTCTTGGCTTTTATTTAGTTCTGAAGTATTACTAATTTTATTTGCTGAAACATTTTCTATTGTTGTTGCTTGTCTATTTCCAAAAAGCCCACTTTCTGCTCTTGTTTCACTTGTAGATTGATATGTATCTGCTACTAATTCTGATTTTAATAAAGCATCTTTTATAGCATGATATACTGCTTTAAATACTACACTTTCATCTTCAAATCTCACTTCTAATTTAGCTGGGTGAACATTTACATCTACTTTTCCAGGGTTCATATCTACATTTAATACAAGAAAACTAAATTTTCCTATAGGTATCATTCCTTTATATGCTTTTTCTGCTGCTGATGTTAAAGATTTGTCTTTTATATATCTTTTATTAACAAAAAATATTTGATTACTTCTATTTGAACGTGCAATCTCTGGTTTTCCAATTACTCCATAAATATGCATATCTTCATATGTGTAATCTGTTTCTATTAAAGCTTCTGCAATATCTTTTCCATATATGCTATAAATAACTGTTTTTAAATCTCCATTTCCATTAGTTTGAATTATTGTTTTTCCAGTATTTATTAATTTTATAGCTATTTCTGGATGTACTAATGCAATTCTTGTAATTACATCTTCAATATAGCCAGACTCTGTAAAGTCTTTTTTCAAGAACTTATATCTTACAGGTGTATTATAAAATAAATTACTTACTATTATTGATGTTCCAACTGGGCTTCCTGCTTCACTTTTATCTAAAACATTTCCACCTTCTACTATTACTTTATATCCGTTTTGTTGTTCAGCAGTTTTTGAAGTTAATTCTACTCTTGCAATTGCTGCTATACTTGCTAACGCTTCTCCTCTGAACCCCATTGATGTTACACTAGCAAGGTCATCTGCGTTTCTTATTTTACTTGTAGCATGTCTTTCAAAAGCAATTTCTAAATCATCTTCAGGAATTCCTTTTCCATTATCTGTTACTCTTATATATGATATTCCACCATTTTTTATTTCAACAGTTATGTTATTTGCTCCTGCATCTATTGAATTTTCAACCATTTCCTTTATAACAGATGCTGGTCTTTCTATAACTTCTCCAGCAGCTATTTTGTTTATAGTTAAATCATCTAATACAACTATATTTCCCATTTTATTCAATCCTTCCACATATTCTTTTGTTACTCTTGTATTTTATCATTTATCTTTTTTTTAATCAAGCTTTTTATATAAATTTAAACTTACTCTTTTGTTTTATTGTAACACTTTTTTTTAAATCCCATATTATATATTATCAAAAGAAAATCCTAAAGATTAACTTTAGTTAAGATTGTTTTTTCGCGAAAGGGGGGTTTTTTATGCCAGAAAATAGAGGCTGCGGATGTGGTTTTGGTTTCGGTGATGATTGTTGCTGGATAATCATTCTTATACTTTTAATTTGTTGCTGTTGCGGTGGTAACAAAGGCGGATGTTGCTAACACATAATTAAGTCAGGTCTTTTATAAAAAGGCCTGTTTTTTTATATAATTTTTCTTTTACTATTTCTTTTTTTTATAAAATATGCTAAACTATTATCGAGGTGTTTTAAATGAAGAAAATTTCATTAGCAATATTTATAATAATATTATTTACAGCAACAACCGTTTTTGCATCGACAGAAGTTACAATGGAAATTGTTGAAAATAATGTATGTACTATTAACTTAAATGAATCTAGTGTTTTTGAAAAGAAGATTGTTGATTCAAATTTAGAAAATCATGAAGTTACTTTACAATTAAAAGTTACAAATAATTCTGAAGTAATAATTCCTACTGGTGAACTAATACTTGTAATAGATAGTTCTGAAAGTATGAATGAAATTGTTGAAGGACAAACTACTAGAAAAGATTTAGTTTTAGAATCCGCAAATAAATTAGTAGAACATTTATTAAAAGTAAATCCATCTTCTTTAGAAATTGGAGTTGTTACTTTTTCTACTGGAAGTGAAAAAGATAATGATGGTTATTTAATAACAGGTACTGAAAAAGATGCACAAAAAGTTTGTAATTTTACGAATGATCTATCTTTATTAAAAGAAAAAATTTCTACAATAGAAGGAACAGGTCAATATACAAATTTAGATGCAGGTTTGCAACTTGCAAAATCTCAATTTTCTTCAGAAAATAATAATAAATATTTAGTAGTATTAACAGATGGTCTACCTAACTTAGCTGTTGGATATAATGACTTAGTTTCATATAATGGGTTAACAGAAGTTATTAATCAAACAAAATCTACTCTTCAATCTTTAACAGATGTTAATGTTATAACTATGCTAACTGGTATTTCTGATGAAGAAGCTAATTTTAGAGTTGAAGGTGAAAATTCATATACATATGGTCAAGTTATAGAAGCTGTATTTGGAAATAAAGATTTTCCAACAAACGGGAAATTTTATAATGTAGATGATACTGAAATTAATGAAACTATAACACAAGAAATTTATAATGATTTATTACCAATACAAAATACCATAAAAAATCTAACTATTTTAGATTATTTCCCTGAATATATATCAAATAATTTTAGTATAAAAATACATGATGATTCAAAATCAGAAGTTGCTACTTTAAATACTAATAATGAAAATGTACAATATATTTCTTGGAAAATTGATGAACTTTCTCCTAAAGAAACAAAAACTTTAAAATATACTATTTCTTTGAAAGATGAATTTGATGAATCAATTATTAGTAAAATTTTAAATACTAATGAAAAAGTTGATATAAGCTATGATGATTTCGATGGAACAAATAAAACTGAAACTTCTAATGTTTCACCAAAAATAAAACTTACGGCACTTCCTGAACCAGAACCACCAAAAGATGAAACTATAGTTGAAACTCCAATACCTTCTGCTGGTTCACCTATTTATATATCAATATTTGTTATACTTGTATGTTTTGCAATATTTTTCAAATTCATGTCAAGAGAAATAAAATAACTAAAGTACAAAAATAAAGAGGTCATAAAAATGTCCTCTTTATTTTTTATAAAACATCTAAATTATCTAAAGCTTTTCCAGTTCCAAGTGCAACACATGAAACTGCATCATTAGCAATCATTACATTTATTCCAGTTTTTTCTTGTAATAATTTGTCTAATCCATCAATTAAACAACCTCCACCTGTCATATATATTCCTCTATCGCTTATGTCTGCTGAAAGTTCAGGTGGCGTTTTTTCTAGTACAGAATGTACTGCTTCAACTATCATCATAGCAGGTTCTATCATTGCCTCTAGCATTTCACTAGAATATACTGTTATATTTTTAGGAAGTCCTGTGCTTAAATCTCTTCCTCTTATTTCCATTTCTGTATCTTGAATTTTAGGATATACACATCCTATATTTATTTTTAAGTCTTCAGCTGTCCTTTCTCCTATCATTATATTATGTTTTTTCTTAATATATTTAACAATATATTCATCAAATTTGTCTCCTGCTACTTTCAATGATGTACTTTCTACTGAGCCTCCTAGAGAAATTACTGCTATATCTGTTGTCCCTCCACCAATATCTACTACCATATTTCCACATGGTTTTGCTATATCAATTCCAGCTCCTATTGCAGCTGCAATAGGTTCTTCGATTAAAAATACTTTTCTTGCTCCTGCTTGTGTTGCAGCATCTACTACTGCTTTTTTCTCAACTTCTGTAACTCTTGATGGTATACATATCATTATTCTTGGTGAAAACATTGATTTTCCATTTATTTTACTTATAAAATATTTTAGCATTTTTTCAGTTACAGTATAATCAGAAATAACTCCTTCTCTTAATGGTCTTGTTGCTACTATATTTCCAGGTGTTCTTCCAAGCATTCTTCTTGCTTCTTGTCCCACAGCAAGAACTTCTTTTGTATTACAATCCACAGCAACAACAGAAGGTTCTCTTAAAACTATTCCTTTTCCTTTTATATATGCAATTACAGTTGCTGTTCCTAAATCTATTCCTATATCTTGACTAAATCCAAATTTAAACATTCTATTCATTCCTTGTATACAATTATTTAGATTTTTCTCTTGGATATACCTATAAACCATTTTATTTATTTTTTCACTTAATTTTAGTTTTTATTCCAATATTATCTATTTTTTTATTTTTTGAATGTATCTCCATGAATCTTGACACATATCTTTTAATGTTTTTTGAGCCTCCCATCCTAATTCCTGTTTTGCTTTTTTAGGATTAGAATAGCATATTGCAATATCTCCTGGACGTCTACAGTCTATTTTATATTTTACTTTTTCTCCTGTTGCTTCTTCAAACGCTTTTACCATGTCTAGAACACTATAACCTACACCTGTTCCTAAGTTATATACAAAAATTCCTTTTTCTTCTTTTTCTAGTTTTTCTAATGCTTTTATATGACCTTTTGCTAAATCAACTACATGTATATAGTCTCTCACACCTGTTCCATCATGTGTGTCATAATCATTTCCAAAAACAGATAATTGTTCTAATTGTCCTGCTGCTACTCTTACAATATATGGCATTAGATTATTAGGTATTCCTTGTGGTTCTTCCCCTATTAGTCCACTTTTATGTGCTCCTACAGGATTAAAGTATCTCAATATTGCTATATCCCATGTACTATCTGATTTATATAAATCTTGTAGTATTTGCTCTATAAAAAGTTTAGATGTTCCATATGGATTAGTAGTTCCCCCTGTTTTACAATTTTCTGTAATTGGTATTGTTTCTGGTTCTCCATATACTGTTGCAGAAGAACTAAATATGAATTTTTTTACATTATATTTTTGCATTGTCTGTAATAACACTATTGCTCCTGAAATATTATTTTCATAATATTCTAATGGTTTTTTTACAGATTCTCCTACAGCTTTATATCCTGCAAAATTCATTACTGCTTCAATTTTATTTTCTTCAAATACTTTCTCCAACTTTTCTTTATCTAAATAATCAATTTGGTAAAATTTAAAATCTTTTTTTGTTATTTCTTTTATTTTGTCTAACACTTCTGGTTTGCTATTTGCAAAATTGTCAATTATAACAACTTCTCTTCCTTCATTTAATAACTCAACTGTTGTATGACTTCCTATATAACCAGCTCCACCAGTTACTAATATTGCCATAATATTCCTCCTTATTGTTTTAATTTTCATGAATTAGTATATCATTAAAATATAATATTTTCAATACTAAAACATGAAAAACAGTCTGCACTAGTTACTGTTTACAGATTGTTTTTTCAAATTTTGTATTCTTTTTCTAATTTCTCATTAAAATATAATTTACTTATTAATTTTAACTCATTTAAAGATTCATCTTTCAAATTAAATGAATATAATTTTTTTGCAGGAACCATTACTATATATTTTATTGCAGTTGCTGTACTTTCACTCATTTGTAAACAACTTTTATCTTGTTTAGCACAAGATTCACATTTAAATCCATTGTCTTTTAAACTAAAAAAGTGTAATTTTTGGGTTTGTTTGCAATTTGTACATTCTGTTATTCTTGGTGTAAATCCTAAAAAGCATAATAACTTTAGTTTAAATATACTAATAATTAATTCTGGATTTTTTTCTGTTTCTGATAATACATACAATGTGTTTAAAAATAATTGTAATATCTTATATGAATTTTGATTTTCTTCTGTTACATCTCTTATAATTTTAGTTATTTCTACTGCATAATTTAATTTATCTAAATCTGTTCTTATGTTATAAAAAACTTCAATTGTTTCACATGAATTTATATTATATGTATTAGCTCCTTTATACATTATATACTCTCCAAAACATAAAAATTGAGTTCCTGCAAGTAAGGCGCTTTTAGGTCTCCTAGCGCCTTTTGCAACACATGATATTTTTCCAAGTCCTGGTGTTAACATTGTTAACATTTTATCATAGTCTCCTAAATTATTTTCAGAAATTATTATACCACTCATTTTTACTGTTCCCATTATGTTCCTCCATTTGTTGCTCATTTTTTAGTATTATATTATTTTGATCTTGTTCTTTTATTTGTTGTTCTATATTTTGGATTTGCTTAAGTTCCAAATATGTGTTTAAATCTCCAGTATTTTTAAAAGCATTCCATGCAATTTTTTTTATCATAAGCTTTCACTTCCTTTAGTTATATCTTTTGCAATTTTTTACTAATTATACAGATTTGTTAAATATAATTATTGCATTTTAAACTGCTTTACAATTGAATCATTATCTTGCCAATCTTCTTTTACTTTTACCCATGTTTTTAAATTTATTTTTGTATCAAAATTTTTTTCCATCTCAATTCTTGCAGTTTGACCTATTCGTTTTAGCATTTCACCATTTTTTCCTATAATAATACCTTTATGAGAATTTCTCATACAAAAAATAGTTGCCTCTATATCATATAGGCCTTCTCCTTTTTGATTCTTTCTAAATTTCATTTTATTTACTTCTACATAAATTCCATGTGGTACTTCATCTTTTAAAAATATTAATGCTTTTTCTCTAATGGTTTCTTCTGCTAATTGTCTTAATGTTTGATCTGTATATTCTTCTATATTATAATATGCTGGTCCTGGTTTTAAGTTCTTTTCTATTTCATCTAAAATTACTTTTCTATATTTTTCTTTTAAAGATGATATAGGAATAACTGCTTCAAAATTGTATTGTTTTTGGTATATGTATATTAAATTTAATAATTTTTCTTTTTTTACTAAATCAATTTTATTTATTATTAATATTGTTTTTTTATTTGATTCTTTTATTTTTTCTAGGATTTTCATATCTCCTCTACCTATTTCTTCACTATTTGCCTCAATTACAAACAATATTAAGTCTATATCATTAATAACTCCAAATGATGTTTCTATCATTGTTTCATTTAGTTTTGTTTTAGGTTTATGTATGCCTGGTGTATCAATAAAAATTATTTGTGAATTTTCTGTATTTACAATTCCTCTTATTGCAGTTCTTGTTGTTTGTACTTTATTTGCTGTTGCTGCAATTTTTTCTCCTACTAGTAAATTTATAAGTGTTGATTTTCCGACATTTGTTCTTCCTAATATTGCAACAAAGCCTGATTTAAATTCTGTCATTTTATTTCCTTTCTTTTATTCTATTTCTATGTTTTTTACACTATATTCTAAAAGATTTATTGTTTTTATAATTAATTTAGATAAGTCATCATTTTCGTTTTCTAAAATTCCAACTCTAATTACTTTTTTGTTTAATAGTGTTATATCTGTGTCTAGAATATTAGCTAATATTCTAGTGTCTAAATCCATACCTTCTGGTAATGTTTTGTTTTGATTATCATAATATATGCAATTTGAAAAAGCAACTGCTTTTATTCCTTTTTCAAAATTCATCTTATATAAATTAATTTTTCCTGTTACAGATTCTTTTATTGCTGATTCTATTTCTTTTTCTACATCTAAGTTAAATATGTTAAACTCATTTGTGTCAATATTTTCATCTTCTGGAATCCATTTATATCCTGATAAATTTTGTCCTAATGATATTTTATTTATTGTTTCTTCTATTGTAGATATTATTTCATTTAGTTCTGCCTTATATTCTATAGTCTTTAATGATTTTGATATTCTCAATATAGAATATTTATTTTTTGGCTGTTCTCTATGTGACTTATTAGCTAATTTGGTAATTTTTCTTGTATCTTCTGCTAATCCTCCAAATATATCAATAGCTTCTTCTTCAGTAATACTTTTGTCTTCTTGTAGATCTTTTTTTATTTGTTTTAAATATTCTTCCAATTCTTTTACAGTTATTGAATCTGTTTTTAATTTATTTATTACTTCAATTTGATTTGTTGTTGCTAAATATATGCTGTCTAGTTCATCTTTTGTCAAGACCTTTTTTTGTATTTTGTCCATTGTTATTCCAAAATCTTCAAAATCTTCTTTATAGTCAAATATTTTTGAATGTGTTTTTATAGGTTCCTGTATTTCTTCTGCTTCTGCTAATTCTTTTATCTCATCTTTATTAGTATATTTCCAAAATTCAAATATACTTTTTTTATGACTGTCTATTTCATTTATATATGCTGTTGCATTTTCTATTTTCTTTACTAAATTAATATTTTTTAATTTAATTGCATTAAAATCCATTTTATTGTTTTTTAGTTTTGTTTCTTGTTCATATGCATTTTTTCCTTTTTGTATCAATTCATCTATTGTATATTGTTTTTTTATTTTTTCTTCTTGTTTTTCTTCTTCTATTTCTTCTACATTTACTTTTTCTTTATTGTTTTTTGGCTTATTTTTAGATTTTTTTCCACTATATTTAAAATAATATTTTACTTTTCCAAAAAATGTTTTTTTACATTCTAAGTATGTTGATATTTGTTTTTCTTTACTTATATATTCGGTTTCTAATTCTTCTGTTTGCTTTTGTAAAGTTTTTAAGTTAATTTGCATTTCTTTGTTTTGTTTTATATTTTCTTTTTCTATTTCTATTAATTTTTTATATTCATCATTTAACCAATCACTTAAATCATCATAAGTTAGTAAATCATTATTAAAATAAAATTCTAGACTTCCTTCTTTGTTTATTTGTGTAGTAAATTTATAATAATGTGGTATTTCAGATTGTAATATAAATAGTGCTTTTGCTAATTTAAAAAATTTTGTTGCCTCTATTTTGTTTGAAAGTTTCACTTTGTATTGAGATTTTATTTTTCCATATACTTCTGTTTCACCTATTATTTGTAAACTTGCCTTATCGTTTTTATCATATACCTCGTATATTGATGGCCAATCTTTTGTAAATGTCCATAAATAATTTTCTAAACTTTGTATTTCTGTTTTATTTAATAATTCTCTACTATAATCTGCATTGCATATTGGTACAAATATTTTTCCTGCTTTTTTCTTTTCTATTTGCTTTTTTAAAACATAGAAAAATGTTGAATAATCTTTGTCTTCAGTAGGTACTATCATAAAATATTTTTCAGATGTTTCTGAATAATATATCTGCCATAAATAATTTCCTGTATATCTTATTTTAAATGGTATTTTTTTATTTATTGCTTGTTGTTCTTGTTCTATTTTTTCAATGTCTTCTATTTTTACTTCTTCAAGCATTCTTAAAAATGTTTCATATTTTTCTTTATTTTCTTCACTTTTACTATCTAAATAAACAGCTAAAGGTTCTGCCTTAGCATATTTTTCTTTTATGTCTTCTAGTCTATTTGTAGGTGATAGTAATATTTCAATTTCTTTTGGTGATACAAATTTATATTGTTTATATTTTTTTTCATCAACACCTGCTTTAGGTTGAAAATATAAATTTTCAACTAATTTTAATGTTTCTGGAATTTCTTCTAAATTTAAACCTATGTATTCTAACTTCTTTTTTATCTCTTGACTCTTATTTTTCTTTTCCAAAATAAGTACTCCTCTCAATCCTTTTATTCTTTTATATTTTACTATGCAAACAAAAAAATAGCAAGATTTTTTCTTGCTATTTTTCAAAAATAATTTTATTTTTATTTTATAACTTCAACATCAATTTTTAATTTTTCTCCATTGATATTAACCTCTGTATAAGTATCTCTTTTTTCGTTATAATAAATTTTTTCAGTTAGAGTTTCTTTTTGAATTTCTCTTTCAAATTTTTTAACAATATTTTCAAGCATTGAATTTTCACTTACATATAAGTTTATTTTGTCTAATACTTCAAATCCTTTATCTTTTCTCATATTTTGGATTTTTGATAGCATTTCTCTTAAATATCCTTCTTCTTTTAGTTCTTCTGTTATTGCAGTATCTAAAACTACACCAATTTCTCCTTCTCCTGCAAATGCAAATCCTTCTTTTCCTTGCATAGTTACAAGTAAATTCTCTGATGTTAAAGCTATTTGTGTGTCATCTATATCAATATATTCAATTCCACCATTTCTTACTTTATTTGCCAAATCCATTTGATTCATTTTGCTAATAGCTTCTCTAATTTTAGGTATTAACTTACCATATTCTTTTCCTAAAACTGGTAGATTTGGTTTTATCTCAAAATGAACATAATCAGACATATTCGCTCCAAGCTCAACTTCTTTTACATTTAATTCTTCTTTTACAATATTGCCATAATATTCTGGTAATGTATTTACTGATATTAGCATTTTTGAAAGTGGTTGTCTGTTTTTTATATTTGATGAATTTCTTGCACTTCTTCCAAGTTTTACTATTGAATATGCTAAATCCATTTCTTTTTCTAGTTTTTTGTCGACTTCATCTTCCTTATATTCTGGCCATATGCATAGATGTACACTTTCAGGAGCATTTTTATCTAAGCCTACAACTATATTTTGGTATATTTCATCAGACATAAATGGAATAAATGGTGCTGAAATTTTTACAAGATTTACCAATACTTTGTATAATGTTGTATATGCCCCTATCTTATCATTTGTAATTTTTTCCCCCCAGAATCTTTCTCTATTTGTACGTATGTACCAATTTGAAAGTGAGTCGGTAAATTCTTCTATTTGTAATGCTGCAGATGTTATATCATATTTATCTAGTTTTTCATCAACTTCTTTTATTAAAGTATTTAATTTTGATAAAATCCATTTATCCATTATATTTTCTGTTTTAAAGTTTGGATATTCATTTGGATTAAATTTATCAATTTCAGCATATAAAACGTAGAATGAATATACATTCCAAAGTGTACTTAAAAATCTTCTTTGTGTTTCTTGAACATTGCTAATTCCTAGTCTTGTTGGAAGCCATGGAGCTGAACAAGTATAGAAATGCCATCTTGTAGCATCTGCACCAACTTCGTTTAACAATGTCATTGGATCTACACCATTTCCTTTTGACTTAGACATCTTTTGTCCATGTTCATCTAATACATGGCCTAATACTATACAATTTTCATAAGATGCTTTATCAAATAAACATGTTGATATTGCAAGTAATGTATAGAACCATCCTCTTGTTTGATCAACTGCTTCTGATATATATTGTGCTGGGAAATGTTTTTCAAATTCCTCTTTATTTTCAAAAGGATAATGTAATTGTGCAAATGGCATTGAGCCTGAGTCAAACCAACAATCTATTACTTCTTTAAATCTTGTCATCTCTTTTCCACATTCTGGGCATTTTAGATGAACATTATCTATATATGGTTTATGTAATTCAATGTTATCTGGGCAATCAATAGCTTTTTCTTTTAATTCAGCTATACTTCCTATACATTCTTCATGTCCACATTCACATTTCCAAACTGGAAGAGGTGTTCCCCAATATCTATCTCTTGAAATTCCCCAATCTATAACATTCTCTAAGAATTTTCCAAATCTTCCAGTTCTAATTGTATCTGGGTACCAATGAATTGTGTTATTATTTTTTACTAAATTATCTCTTAACTTAGTCATTGCAACAAACCAGCTTTCTTTTGGATAATATAAAAGTGGTGTGTCACATCTCCAACAATGTGGGTATGAGTGTACATGTTTTTCTTTAGAGAATAATTTTCCTTGTTCTAATAACCATTTACATATATCTTCATTACAGTCTCTTACAAATCTTCCAGCCCAAGGTTCTACCTCTGGTACAAATCTTCCTGATTTATCAACTAAATTTACGAATGCTATGCCATTTTGCTTTGATACAATACTGTCATCTTCACCATATGCTGGTGCAATATGTACTATTCCTGTACCATCTTCTAATGTTACATAATCTCCATGTATTACTTCAAAAGCTTTTCCTTCTACTTTTGCAAATGGCATTAGTTGTTCATATTTAGTTCCAAGTAATTCAGAGCCTTTAAATTCTTTTATAATTTCATATGGTGTTTCTTTTAGTACTGATTCTAATAAATCTTTTGCTAGAATATAATTTTCATATTGTGGCTCATCATCTGTTCCTATATTTGCTTTTACTTCTACATATGTATATGATTTATTAACACATAATGCTAAATTTGATGGTAATGTCCATGGTGTTGTTGTCCAAGCTAATATATAAGTATTTTCTTTTCCTAATACTTTGAATTTAGCTGTACATGTTAAATCTTTTACTTCTTTATATCCTTGTGCAACCTCATGTGATGATAATGCTGTTCCACATCTTGGACAATATGGCATTACTTTGTGGCCTTCATATAATAAGCCTTTTTTCCACATTTCTTTTAGTGCCCACCATACTGATTCTATATAATCATTATGATATGTTACATATGGTTTATCCATATCTACCCAAAATCCTACTTTGTTAGTCATTTCTTCCCACATTTTAACATATGTAAATACACTTTCTTTACATTGTTTTACAAATTGTTCTACTCCATATTTTTCAATTTGTTCTTTTCCTGATATTCCTAATTTCTTTTCTATTTCTAGTTCTACTGGTAAACCATGAGTATCCCAACCTGCTTTTCTGTCTACATGATATCCCTTCATTACTTTGTATCTAGGAACAATATCTTTCATTACTCTTGTTTCAATATGTCCAACATGTGGTTTTCCATTTGCTGTTGGTGGTCCATCATAAAATGTGAAGTAACGTTTTCCTTTGTTCATGTCAAAATTCTTTTGTATAATACCTTTTTGTTTCCACATTTCTGCGACTTCTCTTTCCATTCCTACGAAGCCATTTTTTAATTCTACTTTTTTATACATTTGACATTCCTCCTTTAATTTTGTTATTTTTGAAATTTATCTGCTACACTTTTAATATTTTGTAATTCAAATCTATATTTTTGAGTTACATTTGGATATTTTTTATGATCTACTTCTGATAAAAACATTTCTTTTGGTCTCACCCATAATCCACCATCTTCATATAACTTTCTATACAATACCATATCTTTTTGAGTTTCTGAGTCTTTTGCAATTCCTTCTACTAAATAATAATCTCCTTTAAAGTGTTTATAAATTCCATTAATTTTTAGTTCTTGCATATCTTTCCCTCCTTTTAATATAAATCAAAAAAGCACTTCATCTAATATGTTTTCTTACATATTAGGACGAAATGCTTTTATTCCGCGGTACCACCTATTTTAGTACTTTTATACTCTCTCTTATTATCTTTAACGCAGATTTACGGCAATACTTACTTTTAATTTCAGTTTTGCAACTTAGCTTAGGTGATAACATAATAATTTTTACTTTCAAACTCACACCATTTGTTTGATTCTCTCTTAAGATATTTTATTATTTGCCTTGTCCTAGCTCTTGTTTTTTATTTATGTATTCTATTATAACATATTTTTTTATTTTTTCAAGTGTTTTTTTTTAGTTTTTTTGTAAAAATATAGTGAAATAGTGAATTAGAAAAATATTATCCTAATTCACTATTTCGAAGCACAGTATTTTGCTATATATTAATATAATATAATAGCCTATTTAATTTATTAATTTTGTTCAACTGGGTGAACACTTACTTGTTTTTTATCTTTACCTTTTCTTTCAAATTTAACTATACCATCAACTAATGCAAATAATGTGTCATCTTTACCTTTTCCTACATTAGTTCCTGGATGTACATTAGTTCCTCTTTGTCTAACTAAAATATTTCCTGCTAGTACAAATTGTCCATCAGCTCTTTTGACACCAAGTCTTTTTGATTCACTGTCTCTACCATTCTTAATACTACCTTGACCCTTCTTATGTGCCATGCTTCTCACTCCTTTCGGTTCTAATTTAGCCTGTGTTTTTCACTGACTTTTTGTAGATATTATATATTCTCTTTAATTAAAATCTTTTTAATTTACAAATTAAGCTTCAACTTTTTCTGTTTTTTCTGCTTTTTTTGCTGTTTCAGCTTTTTTAGCAGCTGTCTTAATTCCTGTTATTTCAACTTTTGTGTAAGGTTGTCTATGTCCTTGTTTTGTTCTCTCGTTTTTCTTAGCTTTCATTTTGAAAACTATGATTTTTTTAGCTTTTCCGTGAGAAACAACTTTACCTTCAACTTTTACACCTTTTACATAAGGATTTCCAACTTGTACTTTTCCATCATCTGATACTAGAACAACTTTATCAAAAGAAACTTTTTTTCCAACTTCTGTTTCTAGTTTTTCGAAAAATACTACATCTCCTTCTGCTACTTTGTATTGTTTTCCACAACTTTCAATTATTGCGTACATTTAAAATGCACCTCCCTTATTTGTATACTCGCTAATCCTTAATTTCAGGTAGTTATAAAATTATAACATTTAGTAACCTTGACTAAGCGGATTACAGTTGTTAATTTTACCACATTAGTTAATATTTGTCAATACATAACCATAAAATTAGTTAGTAAAATACTCGCTTTCTCCTTCTAACCCCTCAAATCCAACTTGTCTTAATATTTCATAGGCTATTATACATACAGAATTTGACAAATTTAAAGATCTTAACACTGGTCTCATAGGAATTCTTATTGTTTTTTCTATATATTTTTTTAATAAATCTTCTGGAAGTCCTTTTGTTTCTTTTCCAAACAAAACAAATACATCTTCATCTTTAAATTTTTCAAAATCTACATCTGTATAGCACTGTTTTGCTTTTGTTGTAGCAAAAAACATATTATTTTCTTCTGGTTTATACTTATCTAAAAATTTTTGAATACTATCATGTTCTTCAATTTCTAATTTATCCCAATAGTCTAATCCAGCTCTTTTTAAATATTTATCATCTATTTTAAATCCTAATGGATATACTAAATGTAATTTCGCTCCTGTTATTGCACAAGTTCTTGCAATATTTCCAGTATTTTGTGGTATTTCTGGTTCAACCATTACTATGTTTAATTTCATTTTGCCCTCCTTTATTTTCATTAAAGTATAGCACTTTATGATTTAAAAATCAATATACTATAAAATATAAAAAGTGAACTATTTATATCGCAAAATAGTTCACTAATATATTAATCTAAATTTTTAATTATAAAACATTTTTTAATATTATTGTTTTTAATCTACTCATTTCTTGTAATGTAGTTAAAACACCTTCATTACCTATACCACTATGTTTCCATCCTCCAAAAGGCATTTCAAATGAACGATAGAAACTTGCTCCATTCACAATAGCTCCTCCACATTCTAATTTATTTGCTACTTTTAAACCTGTAGCATAATCTTTTGTTATAACACAGCCACATAATCCAAATGAAGATTGATTTGCTATTTCAACAGCTTCATCAATTGTGTCAAATCCAATTACAGATATAACTGGTCCAAATATTTCCATATCTTTTGCAACATCCATATCTCTTGTTACATTGTCTAGAATTGTTGGATAATAATATGCTCCTTCTCTTCTTCCTCCACATACTATTGTTGCACCTTGACTTACTGTAAGGTTAACTTGTTCTTCTACTCTTTTTGCTGCATTTTCATTTATTAATGGTCCCATATCGGTATCCATTAATTCAGGATTTCCTACTTTTAATTTTGAAATAACTTCTTTCATTCTTTCTATGAATTCTGCTTTTCTTGAGTTATGTATCAAAAATCTCTTGCTTGCACAGCATACTTGACCACCATTATATAGTCTTCCCCATATTGTTTCTTTAACAGCTAAATCCATATCTCCATCTTCTAACATGATAAATGCGTCATTTCCACCTAATTCTAGCATTACATGAGTTAAATTTTTTGATGCTGTTCCCATTGTTTGTATTCCTGCTCCTGTACTTCCTGTTAATGATACTAAATGTACCCCTGGATGTCCAGCTAAATATTGTCCTGCACGTGGTCCATCACCTGTTAATATTTGAATACATCCTGCTGGTACTCCTGCTTCTATCATCAATTTTACATATTCAATCAATGTTAATGGGTTATAATTTGATGGTTTTACTATTATACTATTTCCCATCATTAATGCTGGTGGCACTTTTTGACAGAATAAGTCACTTGGGAAATTAAATGGTATTATTGCTGCAACAACTCCTAATGGGTTTCTAGTTGTTATTTGCATTGTTTTTTCTTGACCAGCTTCTTGTCCTGCTGGAATACTTTCATTATATAAATGTTTTGCTCTTTCAACAAAAGCTCTTACTCCAATTTTTACATTTGCAATTTCTCCATATGCTTCTTTTATTGGTTTTCCTGTTTCGTCAGATAGTAATTTTGCTAATCTATCTTTATTGCTTTCTACTAATTCCACAAATTTATATAATTTTTCTGCTCTATCATATATTGAAACTTCTTCCCATTTCTTTTGTTCTATTACTGCAACTTTTACAGCTTCATCTACATCGTGTTCTGTTACATTTGGAACTGTTGCTATTACTTCATTTGTTGCAGGATTTACTACTTCTATTGTTGCTCCATCTGATGCATCTTTCCAATCATATCCTATTAAATTTTTCATAGTTTTATTTCCTTTCTTTTTTGGCTCTTCGCCTTCTCTTCACTTACCGAATGCTGTAAATGACAACATTAAACCTCCTGCAGTATTTTGTCCATGGTCTTCTGTTCCATATTCTCCAAATGTAAATATTGTAATAAATGGAACTCCATGTGCTTCTTTCTTTAATTGTTTTGCTACTTCGTCAATTCTATCTCCTATTCCTAATCTTCTTCCTCCACAATGAACTAGTAAATAAGCTCCTATTTCTGAATCTATTTTCTTATTTAATTTTTTCATTGTTTCTCCAGTTGAATTTATTAGTTGGTCTACACCTCCTTGCATTTGAATAATTGCAGTGTTTACTGCCATATTATTTCCTACATTTAAAGATAAATCATTATTTGCAAACATAGGATGACGTATTGCAACTAATTTTCCTAATCTATCTTTTACGCCTAATGGTGCAGTTATTGTTTCTACTAATGTGTTTGCTCCCATCATGTCTTTTTCTTTTTTTCCTGTCCATTCGCAATATTGTTTTAATGCTGGTTTACCATTTATTTCAACTAAAGTTCTGTCTCCTTTTAATTTCGTTATTACTCCTACATTATTTGTTTCTTCATAAGCTCCTGTAAATACATTTGCCATTGGTTTGTCTGTATAGAAAAATGCTACTGCTACACCATCACTGAATATTTCATCATTAGTATAAATTGACCATTTTCCTTCTACAGTATTATCTGCTGCACTTCCTCCAAAAAATGGAACTTCACCTATTACATCTGCAATTCCTTTTTCATAATATTCTTCTTCTGCTGGTGAAGCAACCATGTAATAATATGCTGGTGCATCACTTCTTCCTACTTTTTTCATTGCTTCTAATGCTACTTTTCTTCCTGTTTCTCTTGGATCTTTACCTCTTGGTGATGAAGCAACTCCAACAGTTAATTCTGGATCTCCTAAAGCTAATATTCCTGAAAATCCATTTTCAGATGATATAAAACCATCTGGAACAATAATTCCTGCACTTGATGTGCATCCTATTATTGGAGCTGTTCCTAATTCTGATTTTGCTCCTTCTAGAACTTTTGCTACATCATTATCCACTGATGTATATAAAAATGCTACTTTTGTTTGAATTAAATCTTGTACTGCTTTTTTTGCAGATTCCTTTCCTGATGTATAACTGTCTGCTTCTGTACTCCATCCTACATTTGATTTTAACATATCAAATCCTCCTTTGTATATATTTATAATTTGATTATATCAATATTCGACTTTTTATACAAGGTTTTTATAAAATTTTTATATAAATTGTTTTTTTGCAAAAAAATGCCTCTAAATATTAAACATATAATTTAATATTAGAGGTGTTTTATTTTATAATTTATTCTCTATTTGTAATCTCTTCTAAGTCAAGAAGCTCTTGCCACCTAGCATCTACTTCTTTTTGAAATTCTTCTATCATCCATTCATTTCCAGGTTTAAACATATGCTTAAATCTCTTTTGTGGACGTAAAAATTCTTCTATTGGAAGTTTTTTTGCTGGTTTATATGTTATTTTATATTTTCCATCTACTACTTCATATAATGGCCAATAACATGTATCTGCAGCTAATTTATTAATTTTCATTAAATCTTCTGTTGGATATCCCCATCCTCTTGGGCATGGAGCCATAACATTTAAAAAGGCTGGTCCTTCAGTGTAAATTGCTTTTTCTGATTTTTCATATAAATCTTTAAAATTAGTCATAGCAAGCGTTTGAGCCACATATGGAATATGGTGTCCTACCATTATTTTTGCTAAGTCTTTTCTTACTTGCATTTTTCCTGGTATTACTGTTCCTGCTGGAGATGTTGTTGTATCTGCAAACCTTGGTGTAGCAGATGAACGTTGTATACCTGTATTCATATAAGCCCCGTTATCATAACATACATATACCATGTCATGACCTCTTTCCATTGCTCCTGATAAGCTTTGTAAACCTATATCATAAGTTCCTCCATCTCCACCAAATGCTATAAATTTTGTTGTTTTATTTTCTGGTAATTTTCCTTGTTTTTTCATTGATTTATATGCAGCTTCAGCTCCTGCACATGTTGCTCCTGCACACTCAAATGCTGTATGTATAAATGAATCTGTCCATGCTGTGTATGGATAAATAAATGTTGATACTTCCATACATCCTGTTGCATTTGCAACTACTGCATGATCTTCTTCTTTTAATGCTCTCATAATCATTCTTGCAACTACTGGGGCTCCACATCCAGCACACATTCTATGACCTTCAGTAAATCTTGATGGCTTATTTGCTACTACATCTTTTAAATCATATGCCATTTTATTTTTCCCCCTTTCTTAGTCCTAAATATCTATAAGGATTTCCTACTTCTGAAGTATTAGAAATTTCTTTTAAGTCTTCAAATACTGATTCTAATTGTTTTTCTGTAGTATCTCTTCCTCCTATACCATATATATAGTTTACCATAGGGACTTGTTTTTTGTTTACATACATAGCTGATGTAATATCTTCAAATAGTGCTCCTCCTGCTCCATTTAGTGAATCAGCTTTATCCAAAACTGCAACTGCTTTTAAATGTGATAATGCTTCTGCTACTTCTTCTACTGGGAAAGGTCTATACATTCTTACTTTTAATAATCCTGCTTTTACACCTTGAGCTCTTAATCTGTCTACAACTGCTTTAGTTGTTCCTGCTGTTGAATTCATACAAACTATTGCAATTTCAGCATCATCTAATTTATATTTTTCAAAGAATTCATATTTTCTTCCTGTCCATTTTTCAAAATCTTCTGCAACTTCTTTTATTACTTTTTTTGCATTTCTCATTGCTTCAGCTTGCCCAGCTTTGTGTTCAAACAAGTATGCTTGTAAATCTAATGGGCCAATCGCAATTGGTTCTTTATCATTTAATAAATAATGCTCAGGTTTATATTGTCCAACAAATTTTCTAACTTCTTCATCAGTTTCTAGCTGAATGTTTTCTATTGAATGTGATGTTATAAATCCATCTTGACAAATCATTACAGGTAATAATACATCTTTATGTTCAGCTATTCTATGTGCCATTAACATATTATCATATGCTTCTTGATTATTTTCTGAGAATAGCATTATCCAACCAGCATCTCTAACTCCCATTGCATCTGAATGATCATTATGAATGTTCAATGGTCCTGATACTGCTCTATTTACTAAAGCCATTACTATTGGTAGACGTAAGCTTGATGCTATGTATATCATTTCCCACATTAGTGATAGTCCATTTGCAGATGTTGCGGTCATTGCTCTGGCTCCTGCAGCTTCTGCTCCTATTGTTGCAGACATTGCACTATGTTCACTTTCAACAGCAACAAATTCTGTATCTACTTCTCCATTTGCTACAAATGTTGAAAAATATTGTGGTATTTCTGTTGATGGTGTTATTGGAAATGCTGCAACTACATCTGGATTAATTTGTTTCATTGCTATTGCTGTTGCTTCGTTTCCACTTAATCTTTCTCTTATACTCATATTATACACCCTCCTCTTTCATTTCAATTGCTCCAAATGGGCATACTTTAGCACATACCCCACATCCTTTACAATAGTCATAATTATAGTCTTTTCTTTTTAAATCTTTTCCTACTGGAATTGAATTATCTGGGCATACTGGAAAGCATAGTCCACATTGTTTACACTTTTCTTCTATCCATACAGGTTTCATACTTCTCCAATCACCTGTTTTAAATTCTTTTGCATTTCCTGCATTATATATATTTCCACCTTTTGTTAATTCTTCCATAGGTGTTTTTGAATTTATTTCTGTCATATTTTTTTAACCTCCTTTAATGCTAGTTCTAGGGCTTTCATATTTCCTTCTATAACTTCTGGTTTTTTTGCAAATTTATGTTTAAAAGATTTTTTCATATCTTCTAATAATTCTTCATCAGTCATTATTCCTGTTACTTTAACTATAGCTGCAAGCATTGGTGTATTAGGAAAATATTTTCCTAATGCTTCTTCAGATACTTTTCTTGCATCAATTGTATAAATTGCTCCTTCATATCCTTTTAGCAATTCTTTTAATTGTTCTGATGATTTAGTAGTGTTTATGACTATTGCACCTTCTTTTTTTAGTCCTGATGTTACAGGTACTGATGCTAATAGTGTATCATCTACTACTACTACATAATCTGGTTCATATATATTGCTATGTATTGTTATTGGTTTATCACTAATTCTGTTATATGCAGTTATTGGTGCTCCCATTCTTTCTGGTCCATATTCTGGAAAACCTTGTATGTATTTTCCAGTGTTAAATGCTGCATCTGCTAATAATAATGAAGCAGTTTTTGCACCTTGGCCACCTCTTCCGTGCCACCTAATTTCAATTAAATCTTTCATTGGATTTAGCCTCCTTTTTATTTTTTCGTTATTTATTCCGAATTTTAGTTTCAGTATATTATTATTTTAGCTTATTGTCAAGTAGAATAAATAGTCAAAAAATAATCTTTATTTATTTTTTATAAATCTTTTTTTATTTAAAAAAATGCTTGAATTTTTTATTTGAATCTTGTATTATAAATTATATGCCACTATAGCTCAGTTGGTAGAGCAACGGATTCGTAACCCGTAGGTCAGCAGTTCGATTCTGCTTAGTGG
>CALXZB010000014.1 GCA_944393125.1 uncultured Clostridia bacterium
TATTTAAAATAACTGTGTTGACTCTTAAAGTCAACTATTTTTTTCGCCAAAAGTGGCATAACTTGCTTGAGATTATAACATAATTTACATAATAAGTAAAGAACCGATATATATCTGTTCTTCTAAAAATCACTAAAATAAATACTTTACTTATTGTTTATTTTTTTATAAGATTTTTGCAATTTGTAAAAATTATGAAATGCTTTAATAAATTGATTGTTAAAAGAGAAAAAGTTGTAGATAACTACAACTTTCGCTCCATTTGAATACAACTTACGGACTGTAAAAAGTTTGTAAGTTTTTATTTTATCTAAATATAAGACTTTATTAGAAGTATCTAAATTTCTTTTGAAATATACGCTAAATATATTGAACACTATCCAAGAAACTTTTGTAGTTTTGGGAGGTTTTATACATAATTCTAACATCAATCTAATATAACAATATTGTCACATATAGTTTCTCAATCATATATCACACCTTGTTGACATTTTATGTAAAATATATTAAAATACTATTATAGCATTTTTATTTTGAAATGTATAGTGCTATAAACTCTACTAAAATAATTTTTGGAGGTGAAACTTAGTAAAATTTTGTTAATGGTACCTGAAAATTGAATATCGTCATCGCAAATTTTTAAGCTAATCATCATTTGTATTTAACAGGAGGAAAAAATTTATGAAAATCAACAAAACCGTCATGATTATTATTGTAGCAATTGTGGCAGTATTTCTTGCCATAATTGTAGGAATCAATTCTGTTGCCGGTACTGCTATTGCTTATGCAGAAAAGGTTACAGAAGCAGAATCCAACATTAAAATTGCAGAGAAACGAAGAGCAGATTTATACCCCACTCTTGCTGATGCCATAAAATCTTATGATGAGCATGAAGCAGAAACACTATTAAATGTCGTAAATGCTCGCAAAGCACAAAATGGCAGTCTTACAGATGAGAATATCAACGAAATCAATGGTATGATCGAGCTTGTAATAGAGAAATATCCTGACTTAAAGAGTCAAGATCTCTACGAAGAATTTATGAAAGAATCTTCTATTACGGAGAATAACATTCGTGATGTACGAACTGCTTATAACTCTGCAGTAAGTCGGTATAATACTTACACACTGAATCCGCTTCGTAAATTCTTCCTTTCTTTGACTGGTTATGAAAGAATTGATTTTCAGAAACTCTCTTACGATGTTTCAGAAAATGCTCCAACAAATCTTTTTGACTAAAAAGTCATGAGGTAGATTCATGGAAATAAAGAAAAGAGAGGTAATAGCAAGTGTAGTAATCATTTCTTTTATGCTTATATTAGGATTCACTATTAACGAAAAAATACAGTTAAATTTGCTTGAATCTTATCAAATATATGATACTGCGGCTCAAATCGATAGTAAAGAATTGTTTGAGTATGGAATGAAAACAAATCTTGGCTATGCATTTGTTTACGGAAATTTGGAAACGCTTGACCCTGTTTCATATTCAGAAGTTTTTGGAGAATATTCCTATATAAAAAAAGAAGAACAAGAATATAGAGAACATTCTCGAACAGTCACAAAAACTTATACTGATTCTGAAGGAAGAACTCAAACAAAAGTAGAAATAGAATACTACTGGACTTGGGACACTATGAGAACAGAAAGTAAATCATCAACAAAAATTTCATTTCTTGGTGTTGAATTTGCTTATGAAAAAATTCCATTTCCGTCAAGTCATCAAATCGAAATTATCGATACAGGCTATCATAAAAGGAATGTATACTATGCTACAGATACAAGCTTTCAAGGGACACTTTTTACTTCCTTGAAGGAAAACACCATTAATGACACAAAATTTTACCAAAATCGAACCATTGTAGAGACAATAGAACATTTAGAAACTGGATCTGAAATTGTAGCATTTTGGATCTTGTGGATTTTCCTAACCATTGGTTTTGTTATCGGATTCTATTATCTCGAAAATAGGTGGTTAGATTAAGCACTATAAAATAAGTCAAGGAATTTACTATTTAGTACTCCTTGGCTTATTTATATTTATTTAGGCAATAATTTTTTTGTATTCTTATTGTTTTATTATGTTAATTATGATATAATCTTTGATATTCCTAGTAAAATACTAGGTTTAATTTAATAATCTCCTTATGGAGTTAACATATATAACCAGTAAGCATCAATAAATATTTAAGGAGGAAGTTAAATGAGTAAAAAAGGCAAAGATTTCTATGTATGGGCATTGGCAGAATGTAAATCCACTTATGAATGGTGGGGAATTGACATGATGTCAATGTACGACCATATCAAAAAAGATTTCCCCAATGCAATACAAGCAATTCATAAAATGTATCCCAACTTGAAAAACCCTGATTTCTACAAAGCTAAGTTTTTGGTTTTCAAGAAAGTAGAATATGTTTATGAAGCTCTTGCAAATTTTATTCCTTATAACGAAAAACTGTTCTTTGATACAATAACTAAAGAGCAGAGTAAAAAATATGAAAGATTAAATATGTGTCCTTGGAATAGATTTGTTGCAATAAACCGAATTGATTTGATTATGGCCATATTGTTGTTTACAGAAGAATTCATTTTAGATCCCATAAATAGTGATTCTGTAACTCTTACTGATAGCCAACTTACTGTAAATGGAACCTTTGTTAAGCTCGAAGTATCGAAAAAAGAAGATAAAACACACGTCTCTATTCTTATTAAGGATGTTATGCTTCTTGAATATGTGATACAAGTTTAGCTGCAAAGAGAGGGCCTATTATTTTAGGTCCTCTCTTTTTTTATTAATTTAGTCTGTTAATTAATCAACATTCGCCATCGGAAAACCATTATGTTTATTTTATTTTTTCACCCATATAGAAACACTTCCACCATTGCAGTAAAAAATTCCATTTCCTTCTTGATCAACATATACTGTTTCTTTAACATTTCCTGTATAATCGTAAAAAACTTTGTTTGCAAGTTTACTTCCTACATTTATTGTTTTTCCTCCTCCAGGGCCATCACTCATAATTACTACAAAACCAGACATTGGGTGTATATCGTCACCTGTTCTTACCCATGAAATAATATTATAATTATCAAAATAATCAATTTGTTCACCATAAGCATAATTTTTTCTCACTGCTATCATTTTATCAATTGTTTCTTTCATACTATTTATATTATGTGATGGTATTCCATAATAGTCGCCATAAAAAATACAAGGAAGTCCCTCTTTTCTTAATAAAATTAATGCATATGCCAATGGCTTAAACCAATCTTGTATCCACGAAAATAATGCTTGTCCTGGCTCTGTGTCGTGATTATCCACAAATGTAACCGCTAATTCTGGATATTGTTTTACAAGTGTATTGTCTAATATTTTTGACATATCAAAATTTCCATTTGAATTTGAAGCTTCATAAAGATTATAATGTAATGGAACATCAAATAAAGGTATTGTCGAATTTGTCTTATATATATACCATTTTAATGCTTCCATATCTCTATTCCAATACTCTCCAACACATTTTAATGGTTTAATTTCTCTCATTGTTTTTATCCAATTTGCCATAAAAGTTGATTTTATATGTTTTACTGCATCTAGTCTAAATCCATCTACTCCTGTAAAATTTATATACCATTTTCCCCATTTTTGTAGTTCCTCAACAACTTCAGAATTGTTAAAATCTATATCTGCTCCCATTAAATAATCATAATTTCCATTTTCCTGATCTACATTTTGGTCCCAATGTTTTCCACTAAATCTAAATATTCCGTTTTTTCTTCCACTTTCATCCCAATCAGTACCATTAAAATGATTATAATTCCATTTAAAATCAGAATATTTATTGTTTCTTACAGTAAAATTATATTTTGTCCATGCTTTTATCTTTTTAGGTAAAGTTTTGTCTTTATTTCTGTTTTGTGATTCTTCTTCACTCGCCAAAACATATTCAGCTTCATCTGCTCCTATTTTATGATTTAATACAATATCTGCATAAACATCTATAGAATTTTCATGTAAATCATTTATTGCTTGTAAATACTCATCTTTCGTTCCATATTTGGTTTCTATACTACCTTTTTGATTAAACTCTCCTAAATCATATAAATCATATGCTGAATATCCAGCATCATATTTACCACCTGCTCCTTTATAAGCTGGCGGTAACCATATATCTGTTATTCCAGTTTCACTTAAATTTTTAGCTTCTCGTGATACTTGTTGCCATAGCTTATCTTCAGGTTTTAAGTACCATTCAAAGTATTGCATTAGTATCCTATTTTCTTTCATTTGTTTTCCATCCTTTGCAATTATATTATCATAATATATTACCAGTTTCAAGTATTAAATTTTTTAATAATAAATAGGATAACAAAAAAACTTTACTAATTGACTAATTCCATTAATAAAGTTTCTTATTTTTTTATGCAGTTTTTAATTCTAACCTTAATTTATCGCTAATCATTGCTATAAATTCTGAGTTAGTTGGCTTTCCTTTAGCAGCTGAAATTGTATATCCAAATATGTTTTCAACAACCTCTTGTTGTCCTCTTCCCCAAGCAACTTCAATAGCATGACGAATCGCACGCTCTACTCTACTAGGAGTTGTATTAAATTTTGATGCTATTTTTGGATATAAACTTTTTGTAATTTGATTTATTACATCAATATCATTAATTACCATTATAATAGCTTCTCTTAAATATTGATAACCTTTTATATGTGCTGGTACACCTACTTCATGTATTATATTAGTTACTAATGCTTCTAAGTTATCTTCTTTTTTGTCAATATTTCGTGATATATCAATGTATTGTTGTTTTCCCATAGACATGTCTTTTGATATAAAATTGTTATTTGGTATTGGTCTATAATTTTTTAACTCACGAATTCTTGTAATTAACAATTCAATATCAAATGGTTTAACCACATAATATTCAGCACCTAATTCTACGGCTTTTCTTGTAATTTTATCTTGTCCTACTGCTGATAGCATTATGCAAATTGGTTTTTTACTCATTTTTATCATATTTAATTTTTCCAAAACTCCTATTCCATCTAAATGTGGCATTATTACATCTAATAGTACTACATCTGGCATTAAGTTAGGAATCATGTCTAAGGCTTCATTTCCATCCTTAGCTCTTCCTACAACAACTATATCTTCTTGATTTTTTAGATATGTTGCTAGCGTCATGCTAAATTCTTGGTTGTCATCTGCAATTAAAACTGTGATTTTTTCTCTCATGTTTTCTCCTCCTAATTTTTTCTACTGTAAAAATTTTACATTTCTGATTATAATACTTTAGAAAAAATTTTGCAAGAGTTTTTTGGAAATTTTTCCCATTTTATTTATTTTTTCCAACAGATTTGCTAATATATTTTTCTTGTAATAGTTGATATTTCTTTATATTTACAGTTTTTACTTCTATATCTTTCAAAAAAATATTTTTTCTATTTTTTTCCATTTCTATTTTTAATATAATATCTTCTCCATATTCAATTTTTGTTATTGTTATTTCATTATTCTTACAGTAATACTTAAATATGTCAAAATATGAATAATCTAAATGTATTTCGAATTCAATTCCTTCTGTTTTATGAATTTTTGTACTTTTCTCTATTGCTTTTTGTGTAGCTTCTGAATAAGCTCTAACAAGGCCTCCTGTTCCTAATAGAATTCCTCCAAAATATCTTGTTACTACAACAAGAATATTACATAAATTACTTTTTTGTAATATATTTAATATTGGACCTCCAGCAGTTCCAGATGGTTCTCCATCATCACTAGACTTTTCTATTATTTGACTGTTTTCTATAACTCTATATGCAATGCAATTATGTTTTGCATCATTATATTTCTTTTTAATTAATTTTATCTTTTCTTCAGCTTCATATATATTATTTACACAGCAAATATTAGCAATAAATTGAGATTTTTTTTCAACTATTTCTGCCATTTCATCATTTAAAATTGTTATAAATTCATTCATTTTTATCCTTCCTAAAAAGCTTTATATAAATTTCTATACACTCATTCCTGCTGTATATCCAGTTGAATATGCTATTTGTAAATTAAATCCTCCTGTATATGCATCAACATCAATTATTTCTCCTGCAAAATATAAACCTTTAATAATTTTGGATTCCATTGTTTTAGGATTAATCTCTTTTGTGCTAATTCCTCCACAAGTTATTATGGCTTCGTCTACTGGTCGAAAATCCTTTATGGTAATTGTAAAATTCTTTAATAATTCAACTATCTTTTTTCTTTCTTCTTTTGTTATTTCATTAACTTTTTTATCTTCATTAATTTTAGACAATTTAATTATTAGTGGTATCATCTTTTTAGGTAATAACTTATCTAGACTGTGTTTAAATTGTTTATTTTTAAATTCTTTAAAATCTCTTAATATCCTTTCATCTAACTGTTCTTCAGAAAGAGCTGGCTTTAGATCTATATTTATTACAATATTTTTCTTTTTTAATAAATAATCTATATCTTTATATTTTATAAGATGTGCAGAAGCACTTAATATTGTAGGTCCTGATATTCCAAAGTGTGTAAATATCATTTCACCAAAATCTTCATATATTGTTTTCTTTTTATCTTTATCAATTATTTTTATTTCTATATTTCTTAAACTTAATCCTTGTAAACTTTGGCAGTACTCTTTTTCATAAACTTCTAAAGGAACTAAAGATGGTTTTATTTTTTCTATTGTATGCCCTAATGATTTTGCAATATTATAACCATCACCTGTTGAACCTGTCAAAGGATAACTTTTTCCTCCTGTTGCTAAAATAACTTTATTGGTTTTTATCATTTCTTTATTTGTTCTTACTGCAATTATTTCATTATTTTGAACTAAAATTTTTTCAACAGCAGTATCTAATTTACATTGAATATTTAATTCTTTTATTTTTTTTATAAAACAGTTTAAAACATCTACAGATTTATCTGTAATAGGAAAAATTCTATTACCTCTCTCTTCTTTTACTTCTAATCCCTGTTCTTTTAAAAATTCTATAATATCTTTATTAGTATAATTTTGAAAAGCACTATATAAAAATTTTCCATTTCCTGGTGTATTTTTTATAAATTCACTCATGTATAGAGAACTTGTTATATTACACCTTCCTTTTCCTGTTATAAGTAGCTTTCTTCCAAGTGACGACATTTTTTCTATTATTATAACTTCATTTCCATTTTCGGCAGCAGTTATTGCAGCCATCATTCCGGCTGGTCCTCCTCCTACTACTATCACTCTTTCCATTAATAATCCCTCTTTCTTTTATTATTATATCTTAACAGATTATTAAGCAAAAAGCAATACCAAGATAATTATAACTCCCTATATTCCAATTACATTTTCCATGTTTTTTGGGAATTTTCCAAAAATCTATTGACAAATTTGATAAATCATATTAAAATATTAAATGTGCTTACAAATGAGCTAACATGGTGGATGTGGCGTAGTTGGTTAACGCGCCAGTTTGTGGCACTGGAGACCGTGGGTTCGAGTCCCATCTTCCACCCCATAACTTTATAATACTGGGCTGTAGCCAAGCGGTAAGGCATTAGACTTTGACTCTAACATGCGCTAGTTCGAATCTAGCCAGCCCAACCAAAAATACCCTTAAACAGGGTATTTTTTATTTTTCTTTTATTCTCCTCTTCCTTCTGGTAAAGCATTTGGTAATTCTATCTTTATTCTAATTCTAATTTTCATTACATAAGAAATAGCTCTTCCTATTTTGCTATTCTTTATTTTTTGCCATAAAGTTGGCTTTTTATCAAATAAAACAGACTCCTGGTATTCTAATAATTCTTGTTCTTCTGTATTATTTTCTGTTGTTATGTTTTCAGCACCTATTCCAGTTTCTAATGTTGCTTCTTCTCTTTCTGATACAATTTCTTCTATTATGTTTTCATTTGTTGATTCTGTTTCAGTAATTGTTTCTTCTATTACATCTGCTGGTTTAGGAATTGTTTTCAATGCTTCTGCTATTTCTATTCCTATATAACTTAGTGCTTTTGATTTATCTTCTGTTCTTTCCATATCAACTTCTATATGTAAATTAGTCTCTAAATTATTTATTCTTGCATTTAATAGTTTTAAAGCATCTTGATAATTTTGAGTTTTTTTGCCTTTGTCCTTTCCAACTAATTTTAATGTTTCAATTAATTCTTCTGAAAATTGTCCTTCTGCTTCATCTACTTTTTCTTTCCAATGTGGTTCCTTTGTTTGTACAGCATTAAGAAGCTCCCTTAGTTTTTCTGCTAAAGCAATATTTTCTTCTCTTTGTCTTATTAGTTCTTCAACTTTTTTAGTATTTTCTTCAAACTGAATAGTTGCATACTCAACTAAACCATATGTAGCTTTATATACACTTATAGGAAAATTTTTCTTTTTGGGATATTCTATTAAATAAGCTTTAATTGATTCAATTAAGTCTTTAAAATATGTATCATCTTCTAATTGAATTATTTGCTTTTTACTATTTGGATTTATTAATTTTTGAACTTTATCTATATTTGATAATATTTTTTCTTCTGTTATAACCATTCTCACATTTACTATGCCTGATTTTTTAGACATTGCAAATTCCTCCTTCTTCATATGTAGTCTAAACATCCTAATATAATTTATTATAACTCAAGTTTCCCTAAACCACAATAGGTTTAAGTCTTTTTTATATTACATTTATATTACAATTTCGTTACATTTTTATTACAAATATTATATAAAAAGCTATCAATATATGCTTTCTGCTCATTTTAATATAGCAAATTTATATATCAATAGCTTTTATACTAATTATTATTTCCAAAAATTTTTTTCATTTCTTCATGTCTTTTAATTTTTAATGTTGTTGTTTTTACTAATTCTTCTTCAGTAATAATCATTTCTTTAACATATTTATATTTTGGCATTAGATTATTTACTTCTTTTACTTTGTTCCATAAAAATTCTCTGATTTCATCTTCACTTTCTATATTGTATAATTCCTTAATTAATTCTTTATCATAAACAATTTTAGTGCAAACTTTTATATCTCCGTCATCTTCTTTTTTCTCATAAACAAAAGATTCTTTTATACCTTCAACCTTATTTAATAATGCTTCAATTTCTTCAGGGAATACATTTTTTCCATTATTAAGTACTATTACACTTTTCTTTCTTCCTGAAATATAAATAAATCCATCTTTATCTATTCTAGCTAAGTCTCCTGTATGTAGCCATCCATCAGGTTCTAAAGTAGATTTTGTAGCTTCTTCATTTTCATAATATCCTAACATTATTGATGGGCCTTTTGCCATTAACTCACCAATTCCATCCTCATCAGGATTTTCTATTTTTACTTCTACACTAGGGAATTTTTTTCCTATTGATCCTAGTCTTCTACATTTAGGAGTTTCTGCTGCAATTACAGGTGATGTTTCTGTTAATCCATATCCTTGTTCTACATCAAATCCCAAATCATTAAATCCTTTTTCAGTTTCAGGGTCTAATGCTGCACCTCCTGTTACAACTAATTTTAAATCTGGTCCTAAACTCTCATGTATTTCTTTAAATATTTGTTTTCTTAAATCTATTTTAATTTTCATTAATAGCTGTGATATTTTTTTACCCTTTTCAAGTGTTGCAATTTTGCCTTTCTTTTCTATTGTTTTCATTACTTTTCTGTATATAATATCAAAAACTGCAGGTACTGAAATCATTGCTGTTATTTTAAATTCCTTTATATTATCAGCCATGTGTTTTACACCTTCACAGAAACATATACATGCTCCAATAGACATAGGATATAAAAATCCAACTGTACATTCAAATACATGATGTAATGGTAAAAATGATAATAATCTATCTGTTTCGTTTAAATCAAATCTTTGAATTATATCCATAACATTTGTAATTATATTTTTATGTGATAACATTACCGCTTTTGACATTGCTGTTGTTCCTGATGTGAACAACATTATTCCCATTTGTTCTGCATTAATTTTAGTATCTAAAAACTTTCTATTTCCTTCTGATAGCAATTTCTTTCCTTTTTCTACTAATGCTTTTTGAGCATATATACCATTTGTATTTTCTTGTAAATCCATAGATATAAAATATTGTAAGTTAGTATTCTTTTTATTTCTTAGGTTATTCATAACATCATTGTATTTTTCAGAATAGAAAATTGCTTCAACTTGAGAACGTAATATTAAACTTTCAATTTCATTTTCTGGTAATGCTTTATCTAATGGTACTACTATTCCTGTTCCTGTTGCAACTGCTAAATATGCTAATTCCCATTCATATCTATTTTCTGAAATTATTGCTATTCTTTTATCTTTTAATCCCATTTTTATTAGAGCTGTTCCTAATGCATTTATTTCATTTCTAAACTCTTTATGAGTTATTGTTCTAAATTCTCCTTCTTTTTCTGTTTTAAACATATAAGCTGGTCTATCTGCATATGCTTCCCCTGTTTGTTTTAACATATCTTTTAAATCTTTGAATTTCATTTTTTTTGATTTATTTTCCATTTTCTATATCTCCTCTTATTTAATTCTTAATCCGTTTATTACTGTATTTTCATATTCATGGTATAATTTCATTATGTCCATGTCAGTCCCCTCTCGTTTCTTATATATTAGGGTTGAACATATTAATCCGTAAATTTCCGAAGCAATAGCTCTTGCATCTCCATTTTTTATCTCATTTTTTTCAATTCCTTCTTGAACAATTTTTTCTATTTTATTAATATATTCATATACATGGTTTTGACATTTTTTATTTCTTTCTTCATTTCCCCAAAATTGGCTTAATAAAATTGTTATTATGTCCTCATATTTTGCCACTATTTTTATTTGTATTAACACTATAGCTTTTATTTTGTCTATATAATTATTTCGTTTAGCTGTTTTTATATCTATACTATTTTGTAATAATTTTATTCCTTCTTCTACTAAGAAATTAAAGATTTCCTCTTTACTTGAAAAATGATAATATAAAGTTCCTTTTGCAACGCCTACTGTTGCTGTAATTTCTTCTATGCTTGTTGATTCATATCCTTTTTCAGCAAATAATTTCATTGAAGTTTCAAATATTTTTCTTTTGGTTTTGTTCATATGTTTCACCTATTATTCATTATTTTTTCTATCATATTATATAATGTTATGTCTTTTTTTGCAACACTTTTTTTATTTTCTGAATAATTATTCAGTTTTATTATATTATGTATTCCTTTTAGTTTACATTTTAAATTTATATTTTTTTCCACATAGTTGTGGAAAGTGTGGATAAGTCTGTGAATAACTTTAAATAGTCATATTTTTTTCACATGTTATTCACAATACATTGTTGATAATTATTTATTTACATTTATTTGTATTTTTATAAAATAATTATGTAACTATTATGTATATATTTTTTACTATTTTATTCTAACTTTAAAAACAACCCAAAAGTTTTTACTTTTTGGGTTGTTCTAATTTTATATAATTTTTTTTATTTGTTATACATGTTTTTTCTTATTATTTTTATTGAATTCCATAGATTGTTTTTCTAATTTTATATCTAGTAGTAGGTCTTTTATTTTCAATACTGGTAGAGTAACTAACCAGCTATCTAGAAATATTATTATTGCTATAGCTCCTCCTATTTCTCCTTTAAAAATAAAGCTTAATGTCCATACTACCATAAATAATGTCCATAATCCTAATAATCCTATTAAAATATATTTAAATTTATTTTTAATGTCTGAGATAGTATTACCTGCATCAATTTTTTTATTTTCTTTATCAATTTCTTTATTTCTGTGTTCTGAACATTTTTCTATATATTGTTCTGAAATAGATGCAAAAGACTCAAAATTTTGTTTTATCTCTTCTACTGAATTAGGTTTTTCATCTGGCTGATGGATAAGTGATAAATGATATTTATTAAAAACCGTCCTCTTTGTAATATTGTCATAATTTCCTACTAATGTTCCATCTCTTTCAATTTTTGTAAATTTACTTATTCTATATGTATCTGCTCCGTTATCATAAGCTTTAGCATCAGGACTAGCATATGTACATAATCCAGCTCCTCTTACCTTAAATGCATCATCAATTAGACTATAATATGCTTTTTCGCATTCACTTGATATATTTCTAGTTTTAAATAAATAATCATTTAATCTACCAACTAATTCATTAAGAATTTTATCCTCTTCTTCAGTTTTTGAAATTAGATTTTTATAATAGTTAATATTGTCCATGTAATCTCTAAGTCCATTGTCTACAATATTATTATCATCTATTTTTTTTATTCTATCGTAATATGAAACAATTTCTTTTATTATTCTCCAACTTTCATAATCAGTTTGTTCAGAGGATTTTTCATCAAAATCTCTTTTTTTCATTGTTTCTATATCTATCTTTATCAATTCAATATATGCCTCAACATCAAATTGATCTTCATTTATTAATTCCATTAAAATATTTTTTGCCTCTGTATATTCTTCTATAGCCATGTGTTTTCTTGCTTGAGATAGTTTACTGGTTCTGCCTTTTATTCCTTCAACTTCAACTTTTCCTGATATTTCTAATTTATATTTTTCTATTGCTTCTTCTATTATAACTTGACTTCCACAATATTGACATATTGTATTTTCTAATTGATCATTAACTTGAATATTAGCTCCACAATTTGGGCATTTTGCATCTCTTAATTTTATCATTTTAATTATACCTCCACATTATTTTTTATTTCTACATTTGATTTCTTTTTAATATATAATTATTTATTTGTGTTAATTGTTCATCAATTATGTTGTATTGTTTATTTTGAATATTTAGTTCTAGTTTTCCTATTTCTCTAATTATATCATTATCTATTTGAGTTGAGTCTGCTGACAATGTTAATTTAGCATTTTTTACAGAATCATACATCTTTTCTACTTTTTTATAAACATCCCTGTCATCTATATTGTTCATTATTTGTTCAATTTTTTTTGTCATTTCTGCTATTTTATTATAACTTGATTTGTTTTCTCTACTTATTTCAATAGAAACATTATTTGCCATTTTATTTATAGTTATAGCTATTATAAATATGCATAATAAAATTATTTGCATTGTCAAAGATACTTGTATACTTTTAATTCCAATAATAATGAATATTATACTTAAAAGAAATGTTATGCTTGAATATGCTAAAACAATAGGTAATCTAAAATATTCTATAAATTTCTCGTCTCTATTACTTGTTACTATTCCAGCTCCCAAAAATATTATAACTGATAAATTTAGTCCAGCTATATTTATCCATCTTGCTATCGTATATTCTTTTATACTTATATATATAATTACATTTATCATTGCTAATGCAACTATACCTATAATTGCATATAATATTTTATTGTTTTTCATTATTCTTCCCTCCTAGTTCCACAATTTCCACAGAATTTACTTCCAGGTGCTAACTTTTCTCCACAATTTTTACAAATATATTGTTCTATTTTTTCTCCACAATTTCCACAAAATTTACTTCCTTCTATAACTTCACTTCCACATTTTGGACATTTTAATGTATTTTTTTCTGATGCAGTAGATTTTGGTGCAAATCTTGATACTCTACTTGCTCCAGAATTTGTTTGTTGTTGTTGGCTTACAATTTCTCCTTGTGCCGGAGTAAATAGTTGGCTTGCTAAGTTATTAAAGATCCCTGCTGAAGCAATACCGACTCCCATTCCAGCTCCCATTGCAGCAGCTCCTCCTGCACTTGGATTATTAGCAACATCTTTCAATAATTCTTTTGCTGTTAGTTTTCCCCATTTATCTCCTTGAACATTAATTTCAATATTTCCTGCATGTGCTCTTGCATATGCTTCATTAATTATTTGATAATTAGGATCATTTTCTGGTATAGAAATATCTGATATATAAAAATTTACTAATCTGATTCCATACTCATCCAAAACTTCTTCTAATTCTGTTTGAACATTTTCACCTAAAGTTTCCAATTCTGTATTCATGTCTAATACAGTGTATTTACATTCTTTCATTTTTTTTGCAATTGCAACCTTTATTTTTGTTTGAAAAACAGTTCTGAACTGTTCTTGTAATTGTTCTTTTGTAAATAACATTGTATTTCCTACTAATTTAACAAAAAACTTTTTTGCATCTTTAATTTGTGCTGAATAACTTCCTCTTGCTCTTACTCCTACTGCAAATCCGTATTCCGCATCTCTCATTTGTATTGGAGAATCTGTTCCCCAAAGCATCTCTAATTTATGTGCTTTATCAACAAAATATATTTGACAACTAAAAGGACTTTCCCCTCCTGTTACTAATTTTCTTAGTCCATTTAAAAATGGAAAATTTGCTGTATTTAGAGTATGTTTTCCTGCTTGAATGGTTTCTACTACTACTCCATCTTTTACAAACAGTGCTTCTTCTGACTCCATAACTATTAATTGTGAATTATTGTTAAAATCCTCTTTTGTATGTTTCCATATTAATAAATCATCTGTTGGCCTATCATTTTTTATTATACTATATAATTCTGCACCTTTTTTTTCTTCTTCATTATTTTTATTAAATCCTAACATGTTCTCATTCTCCTTTTTCAAATATTTTCAATCCAGTTCATAAAATTCGGAAAATATGTTTTATAAATTTTTTTCATATCTTCAACTATAATTTCATCAAAAACATTCTTAAATTCTAATATTTTTTTTCTTTCTTCTTGAGTCATTTTTTCTATGTATAATATTGATAAAATTTCGTTTAATTTATTATAATATTTTTCTTTTTTTTCTTTCCATTCCTTATATGTTGTTGGTTTATTTCCTTTTATTTCTATTAAGTTTTCTAAACTTTTTAAAGAATTTTTGTTCATTTGTTGTTTTTCTTCATTATATTCAAAAATTGCAGGTATATTAAAAATTGTTACAACATTTTCATTCTCATATGCCAAGTATGAAAAAAACTTATAAACTATTTTATTTTCTTGTTTTTCTGGAATAATCATACTAGCATATTCATTATCTGAAAGATATATCATCATACTTTTTTTTAGAAGTTCTAATATTTGGTTCAATTTTTTCCTCCCTCCTTAATTATTCTTTTTAGATATATATTGTATTGCTAATTCGCTTTGTATTGAAATATCAATATATTGTTCTTTAGAAATATATACTGATTTTCCCATTGCACCTAATCCTCCACTTGTGTCATGTACCCAGAATCCTTTTGGCATTCCTCTTTCATCAAGTTCAAATCCTTTTACTGATACGCAATGATTTCTATCTTTTAAAATACATGAATTTGTTTTTCCTAATGCATCTGCATTTAGTCCTATTATTACAGATTTTCCATTGTATATTTGATTATATATGTCGTAAATATTTTGATTTGTTTTAGATTCACAATTATATCCAAAATTATCCAATATTTTTTCTCTTTGCTCCCAAGTTGTTCCACCGTTATTTCTATAAATTTCATCTTTAATTTTCTGTTTATACCATGGTCTAACTGATTGTGACTCACACAAATTATTTGCCTTAGCGTATTCAACTATTTGTTTTTCTGTAAAATTTTCGCCTAATAAATTCATTGCATTTGCTACTGAACAACATCCACATGTTCCACCGTAGTTTTTTACAGATTTACCTTGTTCTTGTATCAAATATCTATCCATTTCTAAGAAATCTCTCTTACCCACTCCTATAAAAGTCGATTTATCTTTTACATCTTTTAATAAGTCGTTTCCTAACTCTTTATAATTTTTTTCAATATTTATTAACATATTTTTTTCATTTTCAAATTTGTTATAATCATTTTTCCATTTTTCAATTTGATATTCTTTTTCTTCTATATTATAGCTATTGTCAATACTCTTTAAATTATTAATCTTCTCATTTAATCTTCTCATTTTGTTTTCTATGTTATCTACTTCGCTATGTATTGATTCTGCTTTTTTTAACATTTCTTGACCATATCGATTTTTTACTGATTCTCTATTTAATTCTTCAAAATCACTTCCTTCTATTCCATTCATTGCTTTTTCCACTTGTTTTTTTAGTTCTTCACATTCATTATTCAATTCATTATACTCTAGCATTCTGTCTTCACTTATTTCGTTAAGTTTGTCATTCGTTATATCTGTTTTTTCATTTATTATTTTATCTGCCTCTATTATTTTTTCTTCATTGGTATCACTTATATCTTTACTATTAATTTCTTGAGCATAATATTCTTTGTTTATTTTTTCTATATAATCATCTTCTCTTTCTCCATATTTTGCTCCATTATATCCATCTGGTTCTTTTTCGATTTCGCCATGATCCATAACTTGTTTTTTAGATACCCAATTCGCATCACTATCTTTTATACTTAAATCATTTTTTTTACTTAATTCATTCGTAAATTCATTATGCATTTCTTCTACACTTCTGTCTTCAATATTTTGATTTTCATTAGTTTCAACTTTTGGATTTAAACCAAAATGTTGTTTTATCTTATCCACAAACGTTGTTTTTTTGTTTTTATGTATTTCACTTAATTTTGATTGTTCAATGTCTTTTGTTTCTTTAGTGTTTGAAGTGCTTATATCTGTATTTACCATTTTATATTCTTCTAGTTCTTCGTCTGAATCTTTTGCAGTATCTTCTTCTAGTCCTTCATCTTCATCTTCTATAGTATCTTCTTCTAATCCTTCATCTTCATCTTCTGTAGTATCTTCTTCCAATCCTTCGTCTTCATCTTCTGTAGTATCTTCTTCCAATCCTTCGTCTTCATCTTCTGTAGTATCTTCTTCTAATCCTTCGTCTTCATCTTCTGTAGTATCTTCTTCCAATCCTTCGTCTTCATCTTCTGTAGTATCTTCTTCTAATCCTTCGTCTTCATCTTCTGCAGTATCTTCTTCTAATCCTTCGTCCTCATCTTCTTCTACGTCTTCGTCTAATCCTTCGTCCTCATCTTCTTTTACATCTTCTTCTATGCTTTCGTCCTCATCTTCTTCTACGTCTTCGTCTAAGCCTTCGTCCTCATCTTCTTTTACATCTTCTTCTATGCCTTCGTTTTCATCTTCTATAGTATCTTCTTCTAATCCCTCGTCTTCGTCTTCTGCAGTATCTTCTTCTAATCCTTCATCTGCATCTTCTGCAGTATCTTCTTCTAATCCTTCGTCTTCATCTTCTATAGTATCTTCTTCTAATCCTTCGTCTTCATCTTCTGCAGTATCTTCTTCTAATCCTTCATCTGCATCTTCTGCAGTATCTTCTTCTAATCCTTCGTCTTCATCTTCTATAGTATCTTCTTCTAATCCTTCGTCTTCATCTTCTGCAATATCTTCTTCTAATCCTTCATCTGCATCTTCTGCAGTATCTTCTTCTAATCCTTCATCTGCATCTTCTGCAGTATCTTCTTCTAATCCTTCATCTGCATCTTCTGCAGTATCTTCCTCTAGTCCTTCGTCTTCATCTTCTGCTATATCTTCTTCTAGGTCTTCATCTAATAACGGTTCATCACTTGTATCTAAAGAACTATCGTTTACTTCACTTTCCAGTCCAGAATCAACATCTAATTCAGAGTCTGTATTAATATCATCATCTGAAAATTCATCAACCATATTTATACCTCCATTTTATTTATTAAATTCTGCATTTATAGTTTTTTCTGCTGCTACTTTTGAAAATGGTATTTTTGTATTATATATAATTCTTCTTAAAAAGTGAATTTTAGTACAGCATTCCATTTTAGTGTTTGCATTTTCACCAATATATCCCTTTATTATTTTAGGAATTTCCTTATATACCTCCACTAATTTAGCCCTATCTTTGCTTTGTTCATTAAAATTTGATATATATATTCTTCTAGAATATTCTTCAGCTTCTGCTTTTAATTTATAGTCGCATCCACTATTACAACATTTTGCGCATTTACATTGTAAAAATGGTTTTAGTTTATCCTTTTTATCATTCCAATAAGTTGACTTTTCTGCAATTTCATTATCACTTATAGTTGTCCTAATATTTACTCTTTTTCTATAATCTTCTGTAATAATTTCTTCTGGTTCTTCAAGACCATTCATATAAAAGAATGCTTCACCAGGTCTTAATTTAGCAAGTCTTTCTACTTGAATTGGTTTCATATCTGTACTATCCCCTAGTATTGTTCTATCATTTTTTTCAACTAAATTAAATGATAGTTTTATGTTTGTTAATTTTACAACGTCTGATGTTACTTTCTCAGGGGATTGGTCTGCTATTACTATTCCTACTCCTAAAGATCTTATTTCTGCTAACATCCTAGTTAATAATTTTTTAGCAACTGCGCTTGGGTTAGCTTCTCCCTCTCCTTTACTGTCACCTGCAGCTAGTAATACATGTGCTTCTTCTAGTAATAACACATTTTTTAACTCTCCTGTTCCAATAAAATTACTATTAACATATGATTGTATATTTAACAGTAGCAGTGCAATCAGTAATGACTTTTGATCTTCATTTTCTATTGCTGCAAGCTCTATTATAGTTGGTCTACTTAGTAAATCTTCTACTGGTATTGTGTTGTAATTTCCAAATATTCTTAAAAGACTCTTAAATCTTACATACCCAGCTTTTCCTATATTAGCAGCATCTCCTCTATAACCTATTTTTTCAAATACTTCCATAAATGTTTTTAAAAAATCGTCCATTGTAAATATTTCACCGCCGTCATCATTTGTATAATGTGGTAACCATCCTGCTCTTGAATAGCATTCATCTAAAGTATCTTCAAATATTTTGTCTAATGGTGTTCCCATTGATACTCCTGCTGAAAATGCTGTTTTTAATACTGTTTTATAACTTTGTAGCTTAACATTTTTAGGTGGTATAAAAGGATTTATTATATAAGGTGATATAAAATCTTTTCCTGGTGTAAATACTTGTATATCAGGTATACTGTCAATCATCGCTCTGTATTCATTTTTGGCAGGTTCTATTACTAAAAATGGTATATGATGTTCTTTCCATAATCTATCTAATAAACTTACAGAAAAGGTGGTTTTTCCAGAGCCTGGTGTTCCTACTATTAACATATGCTTTGTTAAGTCTCCTAAAGAGAATCCTATTTGATCATTATTTACTGAACTCTTTAAGCTTCCTACCAATATATCTCCATTATTTATAATTTTTTTGTTATATCTTTTAGTTGCTTTGTCTGCTTTATTAATATTAACTCCTGCTGATAATGTATTATCTCCATATGGTATTCTAAAAAATTCGCTTGCTTCTTCTGATGTTATTATAAACGGTAATCTGCCTAATGGAGAATTTGAAAACACTGGGTTATCTATATTTTTATCTAATATTATTTCATTTATTACCCATGGTAAAGAGTTAAAATATGTTTTTACATCCAATTCATTATTACTTATTACTATAGATTTAAGACTAGCATATTCACTATCCTCTCCCATACTTAGTTCACCGCTTAATCTTACACCTATTGCATTCATATTATTATAGTCTGAGCAAACCAAAATATTATAAGCATATAAAACTCCATATTTATTTGTTTCGTAATATTTATATGTTGTCAAATATTTTTCAGCAATAGTATTTGGGATATTTCCTTGCATGCTATTTATTCCCTTTGATACCATGTCCAGTGAATTACTATACATATCCAAATTGTTTATTTCATTTAATGTCATAATTGTTGGCATTAGTTCTATAATTACTGCCGAATCAGGATATTGCATTAATGTTGTTATTATTTTAGTAAAATTATTATTTTTTGTTGGTATTTTATCAAAAACAAGGCATTCCGGCAAATATGGATTTTGTAAATTTTCCATTTTATAATCTTTTACAATTACAGTTTTTTCTTTGCTTTCTATCTCTATTATACTATCTATAATTTTTTGTTTTTCTTCTTTAAATTCTTTAATTCCATATTTATTATATGCTAATGATGTTTTTACTATATTTTTTAGTTCTTCTAGTTTACTAATTAAATAATTTTTATTTTCGCTTATTGCCCTAATAATAACATATATTTTTACATTTGCACTATATGTTTGATTTACAGCTTTTTCTGATTTAAAAACTAAATCAATTGAATAATCTTGATTTTGATATTGATTTTTAAAGTCTTGTTTGCAACTAAAGAAAAATTCAGTTAACAATGTTTCAAATTCCTTTTTATGTTTTTGACTAAAATTGTTTTCATTATAGTTTTCATTAATAAGTATTGAAATATCTGGTATTTCTGATACTTCAAATACATCAATCCCATTAAATTCTCCACTTTCAAGTTCTGTTATTATGTAATTATTATCTTCCATACTTTTATCTCCTTAAAATATCTATTTATATTTTAACATTTTTTTTAATTTTTGTGTAGTATTCTGTCAAATTTTATGATATTTATTATAGAATTTTATTTAAAACAATAAAAAGGGAGAATCTTATTTTTTTGATTCTCCACATTTTATATTATTATGACATCTTCTTTTCTCTTATTAAATTACGCATTGCAAATATTTGATCTGCAATCTCTTTTCTATCTAAAGACCCTTCTGTATATGTTCTGAATGTACCTCTATAATTTGTTCCAGCTAAATCAATAGCCATATATTCGTTTATATATCTTACATATTTTTTCTTCTTAGGAGCAAATTGTTTATTACAATCTTGAGATGTTGATACTGCTTCTATATCTTTGTAAAAATATTCATGTGTTCCTGATTCATAAACTAGGCCTGTAGCTATGTCTACATTTTCCCAATATATATATAATTGGTTTTCACTAAAATAATATACAGTATTATGTACTAATGTGTATCTTAATTTGTCATCAGAGCCTACTTTCACAAAATATTTTGGATCATCATCATTTTCTAATAATTCTTTTTTTACTTTTTTACTGTTAAAAATTTTCTGTAATATTCCTCTACTACTATGTTCAAAACTAATTCTATCAGATGCTGTTATTATTCTACTAGCCATACCAGTTGTAGCTATAGGTTCTATCAAAGAAACTTGTTCTTTAACTAATCCTAATCTTTCTAAAGCTCTAACTTTTGATTGTTCAAATTCGTAAGTCATAGCTTGATCTACATCACTTTCATATGTAAAGTCGCTTAAGAATCTGTTTTTTATCCATAATAGTATTGCAACTATTATTGCGATAAATCCTAAAAATTTAAAAAATCCTGCAGGTATTATTAAGCATAATATACCTATAATTAGTGTTAATAATGGTACTATAGACTTCTTTCCTAAAAAATATTGTCTAATGTTACTACGTTTAAAATTTTCCATTAAAATTCCTCCTTATTTTTATAAAAAAACATTAATAACTATATTTTTAACTTTTCGTCAAAATTTTCTATTTTTAATACTTCGGCCAGCATTTGTATGTCTTGTTCTGTTATAGAATTAGACGATTTTTGTAATTCCTCTAAATAGTTAGGCTCTATTTTTAATTTTTTTAATTCATAGTAATCATATTTTAAATATGCTATAAAATAACTATATATTCCCCTATCTTCAAGCATTCTTGCTGTGTTAGTTAATTCTATTGCTTGATCTACTGTTGCTCTGATATTTATAAAAGGTCTTTTACCTTTTAACAAACTAACTGCTGCCCAAAAATAAGCTTCTGAATTATCTATATCACTTTCTATTACTTTTTCAAATTTTTCATAGGCTTTTTCATACATATTTAATTTTAGTAAGCACATTCCACTTGATAAATTAATTTCTTGACTTTCTGGAAATTCTTCTAGTGTTTTTTGATATGCATTTTTATATTTCATCACATCTTGATTAGTCATTTGGTATATGTTGTTAAATGAAGTAATTACAATAGGTCTACCACAATATTCACAAATTTTATTTGCTGTGCTAACAGGCGCCCCACACCCTGGGCATTTTATATCTATTACTTCTAATGACATTTTCATCATCCCTTTTTTTATTTTTCAAAAGTATTTTAACATATTCAATATAATATTTCAATATTTTTTGTCTACTTTTTATTTTTTTGTTGTAATATCATATTTCTTATGCTATAATCTAATAAAATTGTTTTTTATTGGAGGGGAATAATGAAAAATTTTATAGCTGGAAAATGTCCAAATTGTGGTGCAAATTTACAACTTGATAATTCTCAAACTGAAGCTTTCTGTTCATACTGTGGAAGCAAAATTATAGTCGAAGAAGCTGTTGAAAAATTAAATATAGAGTTAAGCGGTAAAATTGAAGTTGATGGAATCAATTCTATTAATAAATTATATAAAAATGCTGAGAGTTACTTAAAATTACAAAACTTCAACAATGCTTTTGATACATATTGTACAATAATAGATGATAATCCAGAAGAACTTGAAGCATATAAAGGAGCTCTTATATCAGCATCTAATAATATGCAACGTTGTGCTAGTTTTAATGAAGCTTACCCAAGTTCTTTAACCTCAGTATTTAATACTTATTTAGATTATATGAAAAAATTAGATACAAATTCCAAATATTCTGATTTTATTAATGAATTTTCAAAATATTTTGAAAAAATTTCAAAAGATGAAGAGAATCTTGCTCTTTGCAATAATGTTAATATACTTATTAATAATCTTCGTTTACGCACAAATGATTTTAAAAATATATCAACAGATTTTTATGGTTCAACAGAATTAAAAAATGATTATAATAATATTATGAACACTTATAATAGAATTGATGATTCTTTTAAATATAAAGTTAATTATATTGAAGATTTAAAAAAATATTATGAGAAAGCCCAAAAGAAACAAGGTTTTTTTAATCATGGAATAGGTTTAATAATAAAATGGTATTTTTTAATCGCCTTTATAGGGGGTTTTGTATCTTCAATATTAGCTATTATCTTCAATTAGAAGGTTTCCTAAAACAGGAACCCTCTTTTTTTAAAGTCAATAAAAAAAGAAGTCTTAAAACTTCTTTTTAATATTATCTTTCTTCATCTATTAAATGAACTCCTGCTTTTACTTTATCTAATTCTTCAAGTGTTAGTTCATCATTGTCTAAATTTTCAACATTTACTTTTGGACACCAATCCATATTTCTATGTGCTCCTGCTTTAACTTGGTCTAATTCTTCTAATGAAAGCTCTTGGCTTTCTTTTTTTGGATGTTTGCCTAATAGTGCATTTTTTTTATTTTTTTTACTAAATAATCCCATATCAATCATCTCCTATATTAATATTATAGCATATAATTGTTTTTTTTTCAAATTTACCAAATAATTATTCTTTGTTAGCAAATTTTTTATATAAACTTCAAATATATTATTAAAATGATTTCTAATATTACTAATACAGGTAATCCTATGGTAAACTTTAATTTTTTAGTCTTATGTCTAAACGTATACATTCCCGCAATTGTTCCTATTCCTCCTCCTATTGCTGTAACAATAAATAAAGTTTGTTCAGGAATTCGCCATTTTCCTAATTTTGCCTTTCTTTTATCAGACCACATCATAAAAAAGCCAATTAGATTTATAATTATCAAATATATTAAAATATTTTTTAATGTAAATATATTTTGTATTGATATTGCATCTTCAAACATAATTTTCTCCTTTATCCCTACTATCATAAATATTTTATCCAAATAGACTTAATTGATTGCTTTGGCTCATCCCCTCTAAACATCCAAATTGGCGTAATAATTCAGTGACAGAATCTCCTATCTTAGCACGAATTTTCATATCATCTATAGACATAAATTTTTCTTCATTTCTAGCTTTCATAATACTTTCAGCTGCAACATTTCCAAGTCCTGAAATACTATTTAGTGGTGGGCGTAAATATTCTCCTTCTACTTGAAACTTAGTTGCATGAGACTTATATAAATCTATTGGTAAAAATTTAAATCCTCTTTCATACATTTCTAAAACTATTTCTAGATCATCATACATATCCTTATCTTTTGGAGTTGCATTGTTTCCCATCATCTCAATTTCTTTCATCTTGTTTTTTACTTTTTCTTTTCCATTTATCATAACTTCTGCATCAAAAGCTTTTGCTCTAATTGTATAATATGCTGCATAATATGCAAGTGGAATGTGAACTTTAAACCATGCAATTCTAAAAGCATTTGTTACATATGCTGCCGCATGCGCTTTAGGGAACATGTATTTAATTTTTTCACATGATTTTACATACCAATCTGGTATATCATATTGTTTCATAATTTCTTTAAATCCGTTCCATTTTTCTGGATCTTTTAGCGCCTTTCCTTTACGAACTGTTTCCATTATTTTAAAAGCTTTATCAGGTGGTAAGCCTTTTTTCATCAAATAAACCATAATATCATCTCTACAACAAATAGCTTCTTTTAGTGTTACAATACCTTGTTCAATCAAAGTTTGTGCATTTCCTAGCCATACATCTGTACCATGAGATAGCCCTGATAAACGTATTAGTTCATCAAATGTAGTTGGATGTGTATCAACAAGCATCCCTCTTGCAAATTTTGTTCCATACTCTGGTATTCCATATGTTCCAACTTCTGAATGAATTTGTTCAGGAGTTACACCCAATGCCTCTGTTGAATTAAATATTGACATTGTTTCTTTATCATCAAGTGGTATTTCTGTAGGCTTTATTCCTGTTAAATCTTGAAGCATACGAATTACAGTTGGATCATCATGTCCTAGTATATCTAGTTTTAATAAGTTTCCATCTATTGAATGGTAGTCAAAATGTGTTGTTATTATATCAGAATTTGGATCATCTGCTGGATGTTGAACAGGTGTAAATTCATATATTTCTCTACCTTTAGGAACTACTATAATTCCACCAGGATGTTGACCTGTTGTTCTTTTTATTCCTGTACATCCTACAGCAAGTCTTGTTATTTCCGCTTTATTTACTGGTATATTTCTTTCTTCATAATATTTTTTTACATATCCAAATGCTGTTTTATCTGCAACAGTTCCTACTGTTCCAGCTTTAAATGTTGTTCCTTTACCAAATATAACTTCTGTATATTTATGTGCTTTAGCTTGATATTCACCTGAGAAGTTTAAATCTATATCTGGTTCCTTATCTCCATTAAATCCCAAGAAAGTTTCAAATGGTATATCCATTCCATCTTTAGCTAGTTTATGTCCACATTTCGGACAATCTTTATCCGGCAAATCAAATCCATTTCCTATTCCATAATCAGTGAAATCTGAATATTTACAGTTTGGACATCTATAATGTGGTTGTAATGAATTTACTTCTGTTATTCCTGTCATAAAAGCTACTAACGAAGAACCTACTGATCCTCTTGATCCAACTATGTAACCATCTTCGTTTGACTTCCATACTAGTTTTTGTGCAATAATGTACATTACTGAATATCCATTACTTATAATTGAGTTTAATTCCTTATCTAATCTTGTTTGGACTATTTCAGGTAATGGATCTCCATATAATTCATGTGCTTTATTATACGCAATATTTTTAATGTCTTCTTCACATCCTGGAATATGTGGTGGACACTTTTCTGGCGATATAGGACTAATTTGATCACACATATCTGCAACTTTATTGGTATTTGTAACAACAACTTCATATGCTTTTTCTTCACCTAAATAGCTAAATTCTTGTAACATTTCTTCTGTTGTTCTCAAATATAATGGTGCTTGATTATCAGCATCTTTATATCCTTGTCCTGCCTCTAAAATACGTCTATAAATTTCATCTTGTGGATCCATAAAGTGAACATCACATGTTGCCACTACCAATTTTCCAAGTTTTTCACCTAGTTGAACTATTTTTCTATTTATATCTTTTAAATATTCCCTATCTGGCACCTTTCCTTCTCTTACCAAAAACTCATTATTACCTATTGGTTGGATTTCCAAATAATCATAATCTTTTGCTATATTCTCAATTTCTTCATCAGATTTTCCTAATTCTATTGCTTGATACAACTCACCTGCTTCACAAGCACTTCCTAATATTAAACCTTCTGAATACTTCTTATACAAGCTTTTTAAGATACGTGGTTTTTTGTAAAAATAGTGTAAATGTGATAATGATACTAATTTATATAAATTTCTTAACCCAATATAATTTTGTGCTAATATAATTGCATGATATGTGTTAAGCTTTTTATATTCTTCTTTTGCAGCTTCTTCGTCTTTTCCTATTGTATCAATTTCGTCAATAGTAGTTACTCCTCTATCTTTTAATTTTTGTATCATAACATTAAATACTTTTACAGTTGTATCAACATCATCTAAGGCTCTATGTGCAACCTCAACTTTTATTCCTAGTTCTTCTGCAATTTTTCCTAATTTATATTTTTTGAAGTTTGGGAATAAATCTTTAGCAAGTGATAATGTATCTATATATGAATAATCAAATTTATATCCTAAAGTTTTAGCATTGTGTTTTAAATATCCAACATCAAATCCAGCATTATGAGCTACAATTACTGAATCGCCTAAAAATTCAAGCATTTTAGGAAATACTTTTTCTATTGTTTCTGCATCTTTTACCATATCATCTGTTATATTAGTAACCTCTATAACTCTTTGAGGAATTGGCCTTTCTGGATTTACAAAACAGCAAAATTCATCTATTACTTCTCCATTTTTAACTTTCATAATTCCTATTTCAGTTATTTTATCAGTAACTGGAGAAAAACCTGTTGTTTCTAAATCTAATACACAATATGTTGTGTCTATATTTTGACCTTTACTATTTGTAACAGATTTTTCTTTGTCTGGTACAAGATATGCTTCAACACCATATATTACTTTCATATCTGGATTATCTGTACCTAGTAATTTATGAGCTTCTGGAAATGACTGTACAACACCATGATCTGTTATTGCTATTGATTTCATTCCCCATTTCATAGCTCTTTTTATTAAATCTGTTGCAGATGTCATTGCATCCATTTGGCTCATCTGAGTATGCATATGTAGTTCTACTCTTTTTACTTCTGAATTATCTTCTCTTGTTGTTTTTGGTAATGGTTCTGACTCTATAATAGTATTTGCCATAATTGTTAATTCATTTGAAAAAGCATCCATTTGAGCTTTTCCTGCTAATTTTACTGCTTTGGTTCCTTTTAGTCTTTTAATTATTTTTTTTGCATTATTTCCTGATAAAAATGCTTTACAAGTCATAGTGCTTGTTCCATCATAAATATCAATACTTAAAATTACTTTTCCAGTTTTAGTTTCTTTGTCTTCTAATGCTTGTATCTCTCCATCTATGCAGACATTTCCTGATTCTGCATTTAAATCTAGTATTTTTACAAGTGGATCATTTATTTTTATAGATGATCCTAATATTAATGGTGTGCTTTCGTCTTCTTCTGGTAATGGTGCAATTCCTTCATCTGATATTTCTATTATAATGTTAGCCATAACTGTAATATCTCCTGCATATGCATCTAGTCCTGCTTTACCAGTTGTTTTTATTGCTTTTGCAGTTTTTATTTTTTCTAAAACTTCATTTCCTTCTGTTATATCTTTTGTAAATGATTTACAAGTAATTATTCCTGTTCCATCATATAATTCAAAAATTAACATACCTTTTCCAGTTTTAGTTTCTCTACATTCACAATTTACAATTCTACCCTCTAAAGTTATTCTAGGATCATTTTGGCTTAAATCTTTAATTTTTTTCTTATTCTCTTTTGCTTTTGAAGCTTTACCAAATATAATATTTTCTGTTTTTGATTGTTCATCTAGTTCAGGAGAATACATATCTTCTGTTGGCATTGCATAATCTGCATCATTATATGGACCTTGTGGAAGTGGAGGAATTTCATCTTCATCATAATTTTTTTCATTTTTCACTGCAATTTCTTTCATTGCTTCTTCTACTGCTTTATTTTCTATTTCTTTTGTTTTTTTCTTGAATTTTTCTATTTCCGCTTCTGTTATTCTTTCTTCTATATTAATATTATATTTTTTTCCAAATAAATTTACTATTACATTTTCTAATTCTTTATCTAATTTTCTGGCTTTTAAAAAATCTGCACCCTTTATTTTCATATACACATTAATTTTATTGTCTTTAACTTCTATATCACTTTTTAATAACAATAAAGGTCTCATTAGTGGATATTTATGAGCCATATAACATATTAAATTTTCCCATTCTGATTCTATTGATTTTTTATGTACTCCATCTTCATATTGGAATATCATATGAACTTGTGAAAATTGAAATCTATCTCTTAAAAATTTTTCAAAATACCAAATTTCTTTTATCTCAACATATTCTTTTGAATATACTGATATTTCAAGTGTATTAATTTTTTTCATTAAATTCATTTTTATTATTTCTGTATCTACTATATTACTATTAGTTTTATAATCATTAAATATATCTCCTATTTTTCTTTTCTTTTTCACTGTTTCTTCTTGTACTGCGACTCTTTTTTCTTCTTCTGCCACAACTTTTCACCTTCTCGTTTTCTATTGTCTTTTTACTGTTTTATGCTATCATATTTTAGAAAAGTTTTCAATTAAAAAAAGAAAAAATCCTTTACAATTTAGAATTTTTTCTTTTAGTTTTATTTATTGTTTACTGCATTTTCGATTAGCCTATCTAATAATTCAGAATATGAAATTCCTACTGCTTCAAATAATTTAGGATACATACTTATTTTAGTAAATCCTGGCATAGTGTTAATTTCATTAATATAAATTTTATTTGTTCCTTTTTCAACAAAGAAGTCAACTCTTGACAATCCTTTACCATCAATAGCTTTAAATGCTTTAATAGCAAGTTGTCTTATTTCTTTAATTTGTTCTTCTGTAATATTTGCTGGTATAAGTGTTTTTGATTCTGGCATATTATATTTAGCATCAAAACTATAAAATTCTTCAGCTGGTAATATCTCACCAACAGTTGATGCAATAACTTCTTCTCCATCTAATATTGCACATTCAACTTCTATTGAATCAATTCCCTGTTCTACTAATATTTTTGTGTCATATTGTCCTGCATATTGTATGGCCTTTTTTAACTCTTCAATATTAGTAGCTTTTTTTACACCTACAGATGAACCTGAATTAGATGGTTTTACAAATATCGGAAATTTTAACTGTTCTGTAATTTTATCTATATCAAATTCTTCTTCTTCAAAATTTTCATTAATTATTATATAATCTTCTTCAACTTTTTTTATGTATACATATGGTGCTTGTGGTATTTTTGCTTTTTCGAATATAATTTTACTATATACTTTATCCATTCCCACACTTGATGCTAGAACACCACATCCGACATATGGTATTTTCATCATTTCCAATAATCCTTGTATAGTTCCATCTTCCCCTCCTTTTCCATGTAACACAGGAAATACAACATCAAGTTCTTTTAAATTCCATAATAAATTATCAATTTGTTTGTCATCTTCAAACCATTTTCCATATTTGTTTATATAAATATTATGAATTTCATATTTTTCATTGTCTAAATTTTCTATTACAGATTTAGCAGACATCTCTGACACATCATGTTCTGTGGATATTCCACCATATACAACTCCTATTTTTATCATTTTTATTTCATCCTTTCTCATTTATATATATATTATTAATATATTTTTTTATTCATCAAATATTTAAATATATTTATTTTATCTTTAGTTGTATCAAAAAATTAACCTCGTGTCAATATTCTTTCTAATCTTGCATAAATATAATAGAGGTGATTTTTATGCCATTATCTTTGTCTAATAAAAAGAAACTACGAAATATGTTATTTATAGTTTTTATAATTGCAATTCTTTTATCTATTAGAATCGGCTATATTCAGTTTATATGGGGTCCTGAACTTAGTAGTATGGCAAGTTCTCAGCAATCGCAAAGCAGGAAAATAACAGCTAAACGAGGAACGATTTATGATTCAACAGGAGAATATATTTTAGCTACTAGTTCAAGTGTTGAAACAGTTAATGTTAACCCAACATTAATTCCTTCAGATCAAAAAGAAAAAATATCAAATGACCTTGCAAGAATTTTCGAATTAGATTATGAAACAGTTTTAGAAAAAGTTTCTAAGAGAAGTTCTATTGAAACAATTATACAAAAAGTTGATAAAGAAAAAACTGATGAACTAAGAAAATGGATGTCTGAAAATAATATTACTACTGGTATAAATATTGATGAAGATTCTAAAAGATATTATCCCTATAATGACTTAGCTGCTCAAGTCATTGGATTTTGTGGCAGTGATAATCAAGGATTAGATGGAGTTGAAGCTAAATATGATAATGAATTAAAAGGCACAAATGGAAAAATTCAAAGACAAACAAATGCAACTGGAGAAAGTCTTGGTGGAGAAGAATATATTTCTGCAATTGATGGCAATAATCTATATTTAACAATAGATATGACTATTCAATCTATCGTTGAAAAGTATTTAGAAGAAGCTTGTATTGATAATGTGTGTACTGATGGTGGTAGTATTATCGCTATGGATCCACGTAATGGTGATATATTAGCAATGGCTACATATCCTAGCTATAATTTAAATACACCATATGAGCCATCAACAGATGAACTAAAAAGTATTTGGGATTCTTTAAGTCAGAAAGATAAAACCACAGAATTACAAGGATTATGGAGAAACAAGTCTATTTCGGATACATATGAACCAGGTTCTGTTTTTAAAACTGTAACTGCTTCTGCTGCACTTGAAGAAGGAATTGTTACAGATATTGATTCACCAGGACAATTTTGTTGCACTGGTGGAATTGAAGTAGCAGGCACTCGTATTAAATGTTGGAGATATTATAATCCACATGGTTCTGAAAGTTTAAGAGAAGCTTTAATGAATTCTTGCAATCCTGTTTTTATAGGTTTAGGACAAAAAATTGGTGTTACAAAATATTATGAATATCTAAGAAAATTTGGACTTTTTTCAAAAACAGGAATTGCTTTACCTGGCGAAGCAAATAGTATTTTTATAAAAGAAGAAAAAGCAGGCCCTGTTGAACTTGCTACAATTAGTTTTGGTCAAAGATTTGAGATTACTCCATTGCAAATGATTACAGCTGTTTCAACTATAGCTAATAACGGAGTTTATATTAAACCTAGAATTGTAAAAAGTATTCAAAATAGTCAAACTGGTGAAATCACAGAATTGCCTATAGAAACAGGTGAACAGGTTATTTCTGAAGAAAACGCCAGAAAAGTTTTAAGTATGATGAATAGTGTTGTTTCAGAAGGAACAGGAAAAAATGCTAAAGTTGTTGGGTATAATGTTGGTGGAAAAACTGGAACTTCTGAAGATGGTGTTAATACTGGAAAATATGTTACTTCTTTTTGCGGTATTGCTGAAACTGATAATCCAAAAATAGTTTTACTTATAACTCTATATAATCCTACTGGCGAAGGAGGACATCAAGGCGGTGGCGTTGCTGCACCTGTTGGTGGAAAAATTTTAAGTGAAGTTTTACCTTATCTTGATACAAAGTAAAAAATTGAGATGACATATTATATGCCATCTCTAATTATATGCCATCTCTAAAATTTATATTTTTTTATTCTAATCCGAAGCTTACTCCTAATGCATTATTTAATCTATTAATTATTTGAGTATCATCTATATGACCTATTTTTTCTTTTAATCTACTCTTATCGATTGTTCTTATCTGTTCTGTAAGAATTACAGAATTACTCTTAAGTCCACATTTATTTTCACCAAGTTCAATATGTGTTGGCAATTTAGTTTTATTAGTTTGTGACGTTATGGCTGCAGCAATAACAGTTGGACTATACTTATTTCCCAAATCATTTTGAATTATTAAAACAGGTCTAATTCCTCCTTGTTCTGACCCCACAACTGGACTTAAATCTGCATAAAACATATCGCCTCTTTTTATTACCATTTTCTTCACTCCTAAAACTACAATTTAAAGTCTATATTTTTTATTAGTTGAAGTAAAGTCAATAGTCTATTATATTTACATATTCAAAAAAACTACCTATTCTATTTTGTACTACTTACCTTTACCTCATTATATAATATGTAAATTGTCGTTTTTTGTTGGTTGTCCTTTATTTCCATTTGTATTGGATTCTGACTTTTTTTATCAATATGTAAAATTTTTTCTTGAACATATACATTATTTGTGTTACTACTTGTTTTCATTATTATTTCTGTTTCATTTTCTTCAAAATCTGCCTTTTCATCTTTTTTATAGTCTTCTACAAAACTGCATAAGTCTAAGCAATTATTCCCTAGAAAATTGTAATTTTGTAAAATTGTATTTAGATTTAACTGGCTATTCTGTATTTTTAAATTTGTACCATCATTTTCTATTTTTATTCCTGAAATATTACTTGGTTCTATTACTTCTTGTGTGCTAATATTAGGGCTTTGATATGTTTGTTTTAATATATATTTGTTATTGTTTTTATTACTTGTTACATCGACTGTTACTTGTACTTCGTATGAACTAATATTTAAAATATAGTCTACAATTTCTTGACTAGTTTTATTATTTCCATTTTTTAAATCTTTAACCCTATTTTTATAAAAAATTATTCCTCCAACTGAAATTATAACAATCAATAATATCAACCAATATTCTTTTTTCATTACAGCCTCCCTTATAAAAAAATAATAGGAAAAATTTTTCCTATTAAATTATATTTATAGGCTATAAAAATATTCTTTAATTCTTGCCATTAAAACATCTTTATTGTTAATATGATTAATATCATTTCTAAATACACTTGCATCTTTTAAATTTTTTGTATACCATGCAATATGTTTTCTCATTTCATTAAGTGCAATATTTTCTCCTTTTTCTTCTATATCGAGAAATATATGTTTTTTTAAAATTTCGTATTTTTCTAAATTAGTTGGTTTTGGTAATTTTTGACCTGTTTTTAAAAAATGTTCTATTTGAGTAAATATCCATGGATTTCCCATAGCTCCTCTACCAATCATAATTCCATCTACTCCTGTATATTCAAACATATATTTAGCACTTTCTTCGTCAATTATATCTCCATTTCCTATAACAGGAATTTTAACAGTTTCTTTTACTTTTTTAATAATATCTAAATCTGCTTTCCCACTATAAAATTCGTCACGTGTTCTTCCGTGAATTGTAATTGCAGATATCCCGTTTTTTTCAGCAATTTGTGCTACTTCACAAGCAACAATATTTTCTTTGTCCCACCCTTTTCTAAATTTTAATGTTACAGGTACTTTAGAATTATCTACAACAGCTTTAATAATTTGTTCAAGCTTATTTAAGTCTAATAATAATTTGCTTCCATCGCCATTTTTAACAACTTTTGGTGCTGGGCATCCAGCATTTATATCAATAATATCTGCAAATTGACTAATATATTGAGCTGAAAAAGCCATAGATTCTACATCACTTCCAAATATTTGCATACTTATTGGTCTTTTTTCATTTTCTGTTTTTAATAATTTCTTAGTTTTTTCATCACCATAGAAAAGAGCTTTAGAACTCACCATTTCTGTACATACAAGTCCTGGATTAAATTCTTCTACAATTATTCTAAAAGGCAGGTCTGTTACACCTGCCATTGGAGCTAAAATTAGATTATTTTTTAATTCTACATTTCCTATTTTCAATTTATGTATATACATCTGTTTTTCTCCTATATATTATTTATTAAACATTCCATTTTTTCTTTGAGAACTTATATTTAATAATATTCCTATCAAAATAAAACTTGTTATTGTTGAGCTTCCACCATAACTTACAAATAGCAGTGGAACACCTGTTATTGGAAGTAATCCCATTGTCATTCCTATATTTTCTAAAGTATGAAATAAAAATACTCCTACAATTCCTATGGCTAAGTATCCTCCTGTTTCATCATTTATACTTTTGGCTATTTTTATAGACTTAGTCATAATTATTATATTTAGCAATATTACTATTCCAGCTACTATAAATCCCATTTCTTCTCCTATAACAGCAAATATAAAGTCTGTTGTTTTAGGATAAAGATATCCTAATTGAGTTTGGTTTCCTTTTAAAATTCCCATCCCTGTAATTTGTCCTGCTCCTATAGCCAACTTAGATTGCAATGTATTATAACCAGCTCCACTTGGATCTGATTCAGGATTTAAAAATATATCTATCCTTGTTTTTGCATGTTGTGGCAATAAAAAATTATATGCTAATGGCACAGTAATTGCTACAATGAGAATTGCAAGTATTATATATTTTTTGTCTATTCCAGCAACAAAAATCATCAATAAAAATGCACTTATATATGCTATCGCTGTTCCATAATCTGGTTCAATAATTATTAATCCTAATGGAACACTTAAGACTAATAGTATTAATGCTAATTTGTGTATTTTATTAATTTCATTTTTTCCTTTTCTTTGAATTATGGATATAACATATGATAAAAATAATATTACAAATATTTTCGATATTTCTGCTGGTTGGAGTGAAAAAAGCCCATCTCCAATATTAAACCAGCTCCTTGCACCATTTATGGGTTCAGTAAACAATACTGCTATTAGCATTATTATTGATATTCCATACAATATAGGAGATAATTTTATTAAAATCTTGTAATCAATAAACATAACTACAAGCATTATAAAAAAACTTATCCCCACCCAAACAATTTGTTTTTTAAATTCATCTAAATCAGAATCATATGATGCGGAAAACAGTGCTATTAAGCCAATTCCACATAATATAATTGCACATATTGGTATTATCCATTCTACTTTTTTTAAATTTTTAATACTCATTTAATCACTCTTTTTTAAGATCCTTTTTCTCTTTTTTTTCTTCTGTTTCTTCTAGTTTTTCTATTTTTTCTGACTTCTCTTCTTTTTTTGGTTCTTTAGCTTCGTCAGAATTTTTATTTTCTTTTTGCTTTTCACTTTTTTGTGTTTCCTTAGATGGTGTTTGCTCTACTTGTGCTGTTTTTCTTACTTCATCTTTAATATTTAATATAGGGATATTTGCATATAATGCTGGAGCTCCATTTGTCCCATCATTATTTTCTTTGTTTGTAAGCCTCACATCCATCGTGCTTTCATCTATATCTATATACTTTTTAATTACTTCTATAATTTCTTGTTTCATTAAATCTAGAAAATCTGCTGATACATTTGCTCTGTCTTGCATTAAAACTAAATGTAATCTTTCTTTTGCTGCATCTTTAGATTTTAATGTTTGTTCTTCTTTTTTGATCATCTTTCTTAAAAAATTCATTATGCTTTCAAACATTATCTTTTATCCCTCCAACTTTTGTTTATTTTTTAAATAAGCTTTTTATTTTCGCTAATAATCCTTTTTCTTTTCCAGGTATTGTTACTTCTATATTTTCACCTAATACTCTTTTAGCAATTTCTAGATATGCTTTTCCTGATGGTGCTTTTCTGTTTTGAATTACTGGTTCTCCTTTATTTGTTTGTGTTATTATATATTCATCATCTGGTACTACACCTATTAGATCTATTGATAATAAATCAACAATATCATTTACATCCATCATTTCGCCTTTTTTTACCATATTAGGTCTTATTCTATTTATTACTAATTCTGGATTTTTTATTTCAGCAGCTTCTAATAGCCCTATAATTCTGTCTGCATCTCTTATAGAAGATATCTCTGCTGTACTAACTACTATTGCTCTATCAGCTCCTGCAATAGCATTTTTAAACCCTTGCTCAATTCCAGCAGGGCAGTCTATTAGTATATAGTCAAATTCTTCTTTTAGCTTTTTGGTCAATTCTCTCATCTGTTCTTCATTTACTGCACTTTTGTCCCTTGTTTGTGCAGCTGGTAATAAATATAATTCTTTAAATCTTTTGTCTTTTATTAGTGCTTGTCTTAATTTACATTTTTCTTCAACAACATCTACTATATCATATACTATTCTATTTTCTAAGCCCATTACTACATCTAAGTTTCTTAATCCAATATCAGTATCAATTAATACAACCTTTTTTCCTTCTAATGCTAAACTAGAACCTAAGTTTGCTGTTGTTGTTGTTTTTCCAACTCCACCTTTTCCTGATGTTATAACTATAACTTCTCCCATATTTTTCCTCCTTAGGATTATTTATTCTTTTTAAAATCCCAATTTTTACAATTATAATAATATACTGAAAACGTCAAAAAGTCAATGAGTTTAAGTAAATTTACACAAAAAAATTTACTGTTTCCGTAAGGTTACAGTAAATTTTGTAATATTTTAATCATAAAAATAATCAATTATTCCATTATATATTCCCCATGCTAATTTATTTTGATATTCATCTTGTAATAAAAGTTTTTCTTCTTCTGGGTTAGATAAAAATCCACATTCAACTATAGCTATAGGTATTTCTACATGTTTAATAATATAAATATTATCAATTGTTTTAGCTACTCTATTATTCTCTTTTTGTATAGCTTTATTTAGGTTATTTTGAATAGAAACAGCTAGTTTTTGCCCATTTTCACTTCCTGCTTTATAAAATGTTTGCCAACCATCATATTGTTGTTGTGGAATTTTATTTAAGTGAATTGAGACAAAAATATCTGCTGAACTTTCATTTCCTATTTTTACTCTATTGTGAATATCTGATATTTTTTTCTGTCTTAATGTTTTCGCATCTATATCATATATAGCATTTTCATCAGAACGTGTAAGTACTACGGAAGAACCACTTTGTTCTAATAAGTTTTGTATTTTTAATGCAATTTTCAAATTAGTTTCCGCTTCTGTTGTTCCAGTACTACTTTCTGCACCTTCATC
>CALXZB010000015.1 GCA_944393125.1 uncultured Clostridia bacterium
TTGATAGGTTGGAGGTGTAAGTATAGTGATATATTGAGCTGACCAATACTAATAAATCGAGGGCTTAACTATAAAATAAAAAATCCTAAATAAACATATTTCATCTATGTATTTTTGAGTGTGCTTTATGAATAGTTTTATAAAAAATTGTAAAAAATATTTATAAAACTATTGCTTTTTTAGAAAGTATATAGTATAATTACTTTCGTATTAAATAGTTATTAATTTTCTAGTGACGATAACATAGAGGAAATACCTGTTCCCATCCCGAACACAGAAGTCAAGCTCTAATGTGCCGAAGATACTTGTGGGTTACCCTACTGGAAAAATAGGTTGTTGCTAGTTTTTATATATTCCCCGTTAGCTCAGTTGGTAGAGCGCTCGGCTGTTAACCGATAGGTCGTTGGTTCAAGTCCAACACGGGGAGCCAAAATAGAGTAAGTAAAAAGCTTACTCTATTTTTTTCACCAAAAAACAAAAAATAGCATAATATAAATAAGAACAAACTTTTTTATAAAAATAGGAGGAAAGTATGGAAGAAAATGAAGAATTAATAGAAAATACTGAATTAATTCATTATACAGATGAAAGTATAGATGATGTGTTAGAAATGGAAGGAGGAGAATAATATTGGCAACTAAAATTTGTTTTACAGGCGTATTTAAAGTAACATGTGAATATGGCAGAAAAGGTAACCTATGGGCAAGCGGAATACATTCAGGAACAGACTTAGTAGGAATAACTTCTACAAAAGTGTACTCAATATGTAACGGAATAGTAGAAAGAGCTGGATATGACAACGGTGGATTTGGTAATTATGTAAGAATCAAGGAAAATGGAACAGAAAATAGAATATATTTAGCGCATTTATCAAAAATATATGTAAAAGTAGGGCAAAGAGTATCATATACTTCAGTTGTAGGGTTAATGGGAGACACAGGAAATACAACAGGACCTCATACTCATGTAGAAATAAGAGAATTTAAAAATGGAGTCGCAATAAAGAAATTAAATTCTTCGAATTATATGGGAATACCAAACCAAGTGGGAACGTATAATTCTGCAGATTATACTATTACTAATACTAATGAAAACTCAAAGCCTCAAAGCACCGTTGGTCAAATAAAAACATTTAAGCAAAGCACAATATTATATTCAAATAAAGATCTAACTGGGACTCAATATAATTATAAGCCAAATACAACTGTTGAAGTATTAGAAAATATTTCAGAAACTGTTGACAAAATAAAAGTAAGAGTTACAGGAAGAATTGCATATGTAAATGTAAACAATTATAAATAAGATATTATATAGTTTAAATTGATATATAAGATATTAATTTAAACTATTAATATTTTTAATTAAAAAATAAAATTTTAATTTTATATAATACTAGTCTTTTGTTAATATTTATTATATAATGGAAATGAAATAAATTTATAATAATAAAAAGGAAGTAAAAATGAAAATATTAAAAAATGAGTTAAGAAGTGAATTAAATATAAGAACAGAAAAAAATTTTCCTAAAGAGGGAATTGAATATATCGATATTATGCCATTAATAATGCAGAAAGAAAGTTTTAATGAAATAATACAGAAATTTATTCAGGAAATAGAAAAAAAAGAAATTGATTATATAGTTGCGCCAGAAGCTAGAGGTTTAATAATTGGAGCAGTTATTGCAAATCAATTAGGGATAGGATTTATACCTGTACGAAAAGCAGGTAAGTTACCACCTACAACAGTAGAAAAAAGATTTGAATATGAGAAAGAATATGGAAAAGATATGTTAGAATTACCTAAGTTAGTAAATGAAACATATATAGGAAAAAATTTTTACATTGTTGATGATATTTATGCAACAGGAAATACTATAAATGCTATACAAAAGGCAATTGAAGAATTAGGTGGAATAATAAAAGGAAAAGGTGTAATAATGAATATAAAGGAATTAAATAATAATTCTGATATATATTCTATAATAGATGTAAATGAAGAATTATAAAAACGAATGATGAAAGGAGAAATTGAAATGGCTAATATAGAAAATTTAAAAAAATTGGCTAATGAAAATAGAAAAAGAATAATACAATTAGTATACAATGCCCAATCTGGACATCCAGGAGGAGCATTATCAATAATAGACATGTTAACTGCAATTTACGAATTAGATATAGACTTAAATAATGACATAAGAAGTAAAGTGGTTTTGTCAAAAGGTCATACAGTACCAGCATTATATGCAATTTTAAATTCAAAAGGTATTATAAAAGATGAAGAAATGACAACATTTAGAAAAATAAACTCAAGGCTACAAGGGCACCCTTTTACAGGAACAATTCCAGAAGTAGATGCAACAACTGGTCTATTAGGACAAGGACTTTCTATAGCTGTAGGAATGGCAATTGCTAAGAAAAATAATAAGGAAAAAAATCATGTATATGCAATAGTAGGTGATGGAGAAATGCAAGAAGGACAAATATGGGAATCACTTTTACAAGCATCACACTACAAGCTAAACAACCTAATTTTAATTATAGACTATAATAAATTATCTTCATATGGAGATGTTAATAAATCTATGAATTTAGAACCATTAAATAAAAAAATAGAAAGTTTTAATTTTCACACTATAGAAATAGATGGCAATAATATGGAACAAGTTGTAAATGCATTAGAAGAAGCATATAAAATTACAGACAAACCAATAGCAATAATATGCAATACAATTAAAGGAAAAGGAATATCATATATGGAAAATAACCCTAAATGGCATAATGGACAAATAAGTGATGATGAATATAAAATTGCAATGCAAGAATTAGAGAAAGCAGAGGTGTAAAAGAAAATGGAGCAAAAGACAATATGTTTAAGAGATAAAATAGGAGAAATTTTGTGTGAATTTGCACAAAAAGATAATAGGATTTATGTTATTGATAGTGACTTAGCAAAATCAACTAAAACATTAGATTTTGAAAAAGTATTTCCAGAAAGGTTTGTAGAAACTGGAATTGCAGAAACTAGTGCTATGTCAATAGCTGCAGGACTTGCATCAGAAGGACAAATTCCATTTTACGTTAATTTTGCAATATTTGTAGCTGGAACAGCATGGACTCAATTAAGACAATCTGCTTATGCTAATTTAAATGTAAAAATGATTGGAACTTATTCTGGAATGGATAATGGAAAAGATGGTGCATCACATCATGCAAATGAAGACATAGCATTAGTTAGAAGTATACCAAATGTAAAAGTTTTAGTACCATCAAATTTAAAAGAAATGAGAGAAGCTATAAAAATAGCAATAGAATATAATGGTCCTGTATACATTAGAATAGCAAGGGACAATGTTCCAGATGTTGAATTTGCAACAAAGGCTCAAATCGGGAAAGCAAACATTGTAGAAGATTGTGGAAATGATTTTTCAATAATATATGAAGGAACTTCTGCAAGTATTGCATATAAAAGTTTTGAAACATTAAAAGAAAAAGGGTATAAGGGAAAGCTTGTAAATATTTTTTCAATAAAACCATTAGATATACAATTAATAAAAGAACTATCAACAAATGTAAAAGGAATTTTAACTATAGAAAATCATTCTGTTATAGGTGGATTAGGAGGAGCAATAGCAGAAGTTTTAGCCCAAGAGAAAAATCATGCTCCAATTAGATATATAGGAGTAGAAGATACATTTACTGAATCTGGTTCAACAACAGAAGTAAAGGAAAAATACGGCTTAAATGTAGAGAATATAGTTTCTAAAACAGAAGAATTAATAAAAAATAGAACATTAACAAACATAAAAAAAGAAAACAGTATATTACAAAGCATAAGAAAATTATTTAAATAAATATAAAAAGTTAATATATAATATTTTATAATTGTTATATATTAACTTTTTAACAAATAGGAAAAATATACTTTATTTATAAAAATCTTGATTACTAAATTTAAAATAATATGGTTTTATATTTGGTAATAAGTCTTTAAAATAAACAATAGAACCATCTTTCTGTTTAACTTTTAAATTAGGATAAGTTTTAATCATTTTTGTATTATTAAATAGAGTATTAACCAAGAAATTATAAATAGGTTTATTTTTGATAGAATTGTTTATATCATAAATTATTTCTTTATTATTAACATCTAAATTATAATCTGAAATCATACGAATTGTAAATAATTGAATAGCATATCCAGATATAATACAATCAATAATGATGAAAATCGAAACAATTAAAATTAAGGTTTTAAAAAGTTTAACTGAAATTTTCTTTAAAATATATGCTAATAAATTTCTTACAACAGGGTGGATGAACTTTATCAAAAATATTGCTAAAACTCCCCAAAAAATCGAATAAGCAAAACAAATTCTACCATTTAAATTAAAAGGCATATTTGAATAATCCCACCATTTAACATGTAAAATTAATTCTCCTATTAAACTTATTAAGTATTCTGTTATAGATCCAATAATAAATCCACCTATAAATAATGTAGTATTATTTCTTTTAAAATATTTTAAAAAGACAATCATTATTACGGCTCCAACACCATATATGCTACAAAAAGGGCCATACAAAAAGCTTTGTCTACTTTCAAGAACACCATATCTAACTAATGCAAAAACTGTTTCTATAAAAAATCCTAAAACACTGTAAATTATAAAATATGCTAAAATTTCATATATATCAGTTTTTAAGAATTTTTTCTTCTTTTTTTTCAATAATAAATTTTCCATATAAATCCTCACTTTAATATAATAATATTACTATAAATTATAATAAAAAGCAAATATTAAGAAATAAAATTTATTGACATATATACAAAAAGATATATAATACAAAAAGATAAATATAGAGATGGAGGTATACATGTTAAAAAAAAGTAGAAAAAAACTAACAACAAAAACATTAATTCAAATAACTGTAGCAATGATAATTGTAGCAATAGGCTATTATTATCCTAACTTAGATTTTAATATAAAAAATAACCAAGAAGTCCAAACATTATCATATAATTTAGATGAGATTCCAGAATATTCTGGAAGTCCATGTATAATTATAAATAATAATATCCCAAATTTTGAAAAAAAGTATTATACAACTAACAGTTTTGAAACATATTCAAAATTAGATTTAAAACTAGGAAGATGTGGAGTAGCTTTTGCAAATGTTTGTAAGGAAACTATGCCAGCTGATGATGAAGAAAGAGAAGATATAACTTCAATAAAGCCAACTGGTTGGAGACAGAAAAAATATGAAAATATAATAGAAGGTGGATATCTATATAATCGTTGTCATTTAATAGGTTGGCAATTAACAGGCGAAAATGACAATGAACAAAATTTAATTACAGGAACAAGATATATGAATATAGAAGGAATGTTACCATTTGAAAATAAAGTGGCAAATTACATAAAGAAAAATAGTAAAAACCATGTTTTATATAGAGTAACTCCAATTTTTGAAGGAGATAATCTTTTAGCTAGTGGTGTACAAATGGAAGCTTATTCAATAGAAGATGATGGTGTAGGAATATGTTTTAATATATATGCTTACAATGTACAACCAGGAATTAATATAGATTATAAAACAGGTGAAAGCTGGATAGATGAAAACAATTAATAAAACAGAAAGGAACGTGAAAATTATTGAATTTAGATATATTAAACGATTTAGTTGAAGAAATAAAGAAAAATGAAGGGGTAAGAAATTTTATTAAAGAATTAGGAGAAAGTTTAGAAAATAAACTAACTAATAATGAAAACAATAACATGTCTTTAGTACAAAATAAATTAAAAGAAAATACATTAACAACCAAGTATAGAGATGAAATAAATATTCAAAAAAGCAATATAATCAGTAATTATTCTAAAAATAAAGAAATGTATTATATATATAATAAAAGTTCAGATGACATGTATGGGATAGTCGAATATATTAATGGAAAATCTAGTGAAGATATATGGGTAGAAGCGGAAAAAATTCCAAAAGAAGCTAAAGTTGATACTGTTTTAAAAAAAGAAGATAATCAATTTATAGTAGATAAAATAGCAACCAAAGAACTGCAAGAAAAAATTATTGAAATGATAAATAATTTAATAGAACAACAAGAAAAAGAGCTTGAAGAAAAGAGAATAGAAGGACATTTGTACGAATTTGTTGAAAAAACAGGTGATACAATATGGCTAATTGATAAAAACAATATTAATGGTAATTGTTTTGAAGAAATAAAATTTAGAAAAGACACTTTTGAAAATGCAAAAGAAGGAAATATTTATCAATATGTAAATGGAGAATATATATTTATAGATAAATAACTGTTGCTGAAAACTCACACTTCAAAAATAAATAACATAAAATATAGCATAATAATAATAAAGAGGTGAGAGAATGTCAAAATTTATAATAGAAGGTGGAAAAAGGTTAGAGGGAGAAGTACAAATATCTGGTTCTAAAAATGCAGCATTACCAATAATTGCAGCAACAATATTAAATAAAGGTAAAACAGTATTATATAATGTTCCGGATATACAAGATGTGCATACAATGTTTGAAATAATTCAAAAAATAGGAGGAAAAATAAATAAAAAACACAATAAAATTATAATTAATACAAGTGAAATACATACATATGAAATACCAGATAATTTAATGAGACAGATGCGTTCATCAGTAATTTTGGCTGGAGCATTATTAGGAAAATATCATCAAGCAAGATTTTCTTATCCAGGAGGATGTGAGATTGGTTCAAGACCCATAGATTTACATCTTAAAGGATTTGAAAAATTAGGAATAAATATCAAAGAAGAACATGGAGAAATATTCTGTAACACATCTCAAATATTGGGAACCCAAATAAATTTAGATTTTCCTAGTGTTGGGGCAACAGAAAACATTATATTAGCATCTTGCTTAGGAGAAGGAACTACAATAATAACAAATGCTGCAAAGGAGCCAGAAATAGAAGATTTAATAAAATATTTAAATAAAATGGGTGCAAACATTAAAGGAGAAACAACAGATAGAATAGAAATAATAGGAGTAAAAAAATTAAAGGAAATAAGCTATAATATAATGCCAGATAGAATAGAAGCAGGGACTTATTTAGTAGCAGGAGCAATAACTGGAGGAAAGGTGAAAATTACTAATGCAAATCCTAAACACATAGAAACAGTATTAAATAAGCTAGAAGAAACAAACTGTAAAATAAAAATAGAAAAAAACAGTATAGAAATAGAAGCACCAAAAAGAATTAAAGCAACTGATATAAAAACAATGCCATATCCAGGATTTCCAACTGATATGCAATCAATATTTGGAGCTTTACTTAGTACAGCAAAAGGAACATCAATAATAACAGAAAATATTTTTGAAAGTAGGTATAAATATGCTCAGGAATTAAACAGAATGGGAGCAAAAATTAAAATTGAAGGAAGAACAGCAATAATAAAAGGAAGCAAAAAAATACAAGGAACAAAAGTTGTAGCATATGATTTAAGAGGAGGAGCAGCAATGATTTTAGAAGCTTTGGCAGCTAAAGGAATTACAGAAATAGAAAATATTCATTATATTTTAAGGGGATATGAAAAGATTGAAGAAAAATTAAAAAAATTAGGTGCTAAAATTTACTAATTAACAAAAACCATATTTTTATATAATATGGTTTTTTTTTTTGAAAAAACTATGGAAAATTATATATAAAATATGATAAAATACATTAGGACAATTTTACAAGAGAGGAAGTGATGCAAAATATGACAAATAAAAAAAGAGGAAAAGCAGGAAATATCAATAAACAAAGAGAGATAGAAAAGAAAAAAAGAAAGAAAAGAAAAACAATATTAATATTAGTAATGATAATACTAATATTAGGAATTATTTGTGCATATTTATTATCATCACCAAATTTCAGTATAAAAGAGATATCTATTAGTGGAACTAAACAAATATCAAATGCAGAAATTATCAAATTAGCAGAAGTAAAAGTAGGAGATAATATATTTTCTAAAATCGGAATTGTAATGAAGGTCAGACTAAAACAAAATGGATATATTGAAGATGCAAAAATAAATAAAATATATCCAAATAAAATAGAAATCGAAATAGTAGAAAGGCAAAAACAATTTCAAATAAAACTAGAAAAAGAAGGATATATTTATATAGATGAACAAGGATATATTTTAGAATATGGAACAGACAAGCTAAAGCTACCTGAAATTATAGGAATAGATGCAGAACAAAATGATGTTGGAAAAATTAGAAGATTAGATGAAAACAATTTAGGAAAAATGGAAAATATATTACAAATTAGAGAAAGATGTAAAGAAATAGGAATTGCAGATAAAATAACTCAATTTCAAGTAGAAGATGAATATATAATTAAATTAGAAAATGATGGGATAACAATAAACTTAGGAGATGCTAGTAACCTAAAAAATAGAATATATTATTTAAATGCTATATTAAAACAAGAAGCAGGAAATAGAGGAATAATATATATAAACGGAGATCTTAATGAAGGATTTACACCATATTTTAGCGCAGAATAAGAAAGATAGGAGATACTATTATGAATAAAAAAACAATAAGTTTAGTATTAGGGCTAATGTGCTTACTTTTAACATGTGGAGTTGTAATACAAATAAAAACTATTAATGGAACAGGAACAACTGTAAGCACAAATGCTAAAGAAAATGAATTGCGTGATGCAGTTTTAAAAGCAAAAGAAAAATATGATAACTTATACAATGATTTAGAGAATATGGAAGAACAATTAGAAATAGAAAGAACAAATTCAACTAAAAATAATTCAGAACTTGAAGAACTAGAAAATACAATAAAAGAAGGAAATAAAATTTTAGGATTATCAGAAGTAACTGGAGATGGAATAATAATAACAGTTAACGATAATCAAAAAATTACATCAAATGATTGGATATTAGACTTAAATGAATTAATAGTGCATGATTTAGATTTGATGAAAATAGTAAATGAACTTAAAAACGCAGGTGCAGAAGCTATATCAATAAATGGTCAAAGAATAATAACTACATCTGCAATTGAATGTGATGGTAATGTAATAATGATAAATGGAGAAAAAATAGCAGCACCATTTGAAATTAAAGCAATAGGACTTCCTGAAGCATTATTAGCAATATGTAGAATTGGAGGGTATGTAGATGTATTAATAGATAGACAGCTAGAAGTAAAAGTTGAAACATCAAATACTCTTAAAGAAAAAATAACAATTCCAAAATATACAGGAGTTATCAACTTTGAATATGCTGAAACCAAAAAATAAGGAATTGGAGGAATGATTGGTGAAAAAAAATAAAATTAGTAAAGAAAAACTAGTAATGTCAATAACAGTAGGAATATCATCTTTTGCATTAATGCTAGTAATGTTTATGCAATTTAAAGTAGTAAATCAAACCAATATTACAGAAATTGAAACAATGCAAGAATCAGAATTGAAGCTAGAACTTGCTAGTTGGAGAGAAAAATATAATGAGCTTAATGAGAAATATACAGAAATTACAACTAAAATCGAAGAATATAAAAGTGAAAGTGTTTCTGACGAAAAAACAGCAGAATTATTACAAGATGAATTAGAACAATTAAATAAAGCACTAGGTAAAACAGATGTAGAAGGAGAAGGTATAGTAATACAAATAGTTGATAAAAAAGGTGAGCCGTTAGGTGATGATGCATATGTTGATGCAATTATTGCAGAAAATTTATTAATAATTGTAAATCAACTATTTGGAGCAGGAGCTGAAGCTATTTCTATAAATGGAAATAGAATCATAACAACAACAACTATAACAGATATAGGATATTCTGATTACATAAAAGTAAATAGTAATAGAATACCAGATAATACATATATAATAAATGCTATAGGAAATCCTGACTACTTAAGAAGTGCTGTATTAGGAAAAGGTGGACATGTTGATGAACTAAAAGAGCTTGGACATGAAACAAGTGTTAAAGAAAGCAAAAATATATTAATAGAAAAATATGATGGAGAAATAACTTCAAAATATATTGATTAGGAGGTATAAGATGATATTAATAGCTATAATACTAGGGTGTTTAATTGGTGTACTAATAGGAATAAATGCACCTGTAATACCATATACATATTCAACATTTTTAGCAATAGCAGTTGTGGCTGCACTTGATTCTGTGTTTGGAGGAATAACATCAGTATTAAAGAAAAATTTTGATTTAACAATATTTATTTCAGGATTTTTCTGCAATAGTATTCTTTCAATAGCATTAACATATTTAGGACAAAAACTAAATTTGGATATATACTTAGCAGCATTAGTTGTTTTTGTAGGAAGAATGTTTACTAATTTAACTATAATGAGAAGATATTATATTGAAAAATGGACTTTAAAAATACAAGAAAAGAAAAAAAATAAAATACAGTCTGAAAAATAATATTACAAAAACATTACAAAATATTTCTAAATTATTACAAAAATATTTCAAAAATATTTCAAATTTTATTGACTTTTTTTATAAAATGTAATATATATAACACTAAGAATATACAAAATAAATGGAGGAATTATCTTGGCAATAGGTGATATCATAGTTGGTATTGATATAGGTACATCTAAAGTTTGCACTGTTGTTGGAGAAGTAAATAATTTTGGCCAAATTGAGACTATTTGCAGTACATCAACGAAATGTTCAGGATTAAAAAAGGGGAAAATAATCAATGAAGAAGAAATTAGTTTAAGTATTGCAAAAACTATAAAAGACGCTGAAGATGAGGCAAATTTTAAAATAAACTCTGCATATGTAACAATTCCTGGTAAATATATAACTATAGTTCAAAATAGTATATTAAAAGAACTAAAAGATAAATTTGCAGGAATAGCATTAAAAGATGTTCAAAATGCAATAATGCAAGCTAAGGACATAGAAATACCAGAAGGAAAAACAATAATAGATATAGTACCATCAGAAGTAGTGCTTGATAATGGTAGAACAGTAATTGACCCTGTTGGAAATTTAAGTTCAAATTTTACATTAAAGGCACAAATTATTTTGGCTGACAAAGAATATGTTAGACAGTTAACTACAATATTTAAAAGAGTTGGAATAGAAATAGATGGAATAGTTCCAACAGCATTAGCAGAAAGAAATCTAATGTTAGATACTAATGAATTATATGATAATGTAATGTTATTAGATATAGGAGCAGGAAATACAGAAATTGGTGTATTTGAAGGAAATACATTTATATACACTAATACGATTCCACTAGGCGGAGACAATATTACAAATGATTTATCATTAGTTCTAAATATTTCTGAAGAAGAAGCTGAAAAGCTAAAAAAACAATACGGATTAGCACTAAGATCATTTATAGATAATGATAATGAAATTATGCTAAATACATGTAAAGATGAAAGCAGAAATAAAGTTATAAAAAGTTCTGAACTAATCGAGATTATAGAAGCAAGAATTGAAGAAATATTTACAATAGTTAACAAAGATATAACCAAACAAAATATAAAGCAAAACATCAATACAGTAATATTAACAGGAAGAGGAATAACTAACATAAATAAGAGTGATGTTGCAGGAAAAATAAATTTAAATATACCTGTAAAAATGTCAACAGGAAGAGCAATCAGCACAGTAAAGCCAGAATTTAGAACTAGTTATGCACTTGTAAGATATATTGCAGCCAGACCATTTACTAAATCAGTATCAAGCAATATTGATTCACAAGCAAATGAAAGTGTATTTAAAGTAATAATGGATAGAATAAAAGAATTTTTTTATTCTTAAAATAATAGCAATAATAGTTTGCTAAAAAGAAATCAACAAATTAAAAATATAATTTTAGGGAGGAATTCTTTATGATGGAATGTGAAGACGTTACAATGATGGACGGAACAGCTACAATAAAGGTAATAGGAGTAGGCGGAGCAGGTAATAATGCAGTAAATAGAATGATTGAATCTGGAATAAAAGGAGTAGAATTCATTGCCGTCAATACTGATAGACAAGCCTTACAAAAATCAAAAGCAGGAACAAAAATTCAAATAGGAGAAAAAGTTACAAGAGGTCTTGGAGCAGGAGCTAATCCAGATATTGGAGCTCAATCAGCAGAAGAAAACAAATCTGAAATTGCTGAAACACTAAGAGGAGCAGACATGGTATTTGTTACAGCTGGAATGGGTGGTGGAACAGGAACAGGAGCTGCACCAATAGTAGCACAAGCTGCTAAAGAAATGGGAATATTAACAATAGGTGTAGTTACAAAACCATTTACATTTGAAGGAAAGAAAAGACTTTCTCAAGCAGAAAGAGGAATTGAAAGCTTAAAAGGAAAAGTTGATTCATTAGTAGTAATACCAAATGATAAGTTATTACAAATAATAGATAGAAAAACATCAATAAATGAAGCATTTAAAATGGCTGATGATGTTTTAAGACAAGGTGTTCAAGGTATATCAGATTTAATTGCAGTAACAGGAACAGTAAATTTGGACTTCGCTGATGTAAAAACAATAATGTTAAATACAGGAATGGCTCATATGGGAGTTGGTAGAGCATCAGGAGAAAACCGTGCTGAAGATGCAGCAAAACAAGCAGTACAGAGTCCATTGTTAGAAACTTCAATCGAAGGTGCTAGAGGAGTTATTATAAATATAACAGGTGGAGAAGATTTAGGATTACATGAAGTAAATACAGCAGCAGAACTTGTTCAAAGAAGTGTAGATCCTGAAGCTAATATTATATTCGGAACAGTTACTGATCCAGATATGAAAGATGAAATACAAATCACAGTTATTGCAACAGGTTTTGAAAAACCAGAATCACGTATATCATCAACAGTAGATAGTTATATAAATAAATCATGGGAAAAGAAAACAAGTTCAATTCCAGTATCTGATGTAAATTCATCACAAGGAGATTTAGATATACCAGCTTTCTTACGTAAAAATAAGAATAAAAATTTATAAAATAAAAGAGAATCAGTATTAAAAACTAATACTGATTTTTTTTAACAAACATTAATAAATTATTATAAAAATATATCAAAATTTTATTTTTTTCGCGAAACAAAAAAAGTATAATATAAAACTAGAAACAGGTGATTAAAATAACTATTTATATAGATGTTATATTTTTAGAAAATTTAATAATGAATTCTATAATATTATATGCAACAGCAATAATATTAAAGATAAAACCTAAAATGATAAAAATTATTATATCAAGTGCTATAGGAAGTATATATGCAATAATTACATACATAACAGAAATTGAAATATATACATCAGTAATATTAAAAACAATTTTAGCGATAATCATAGTGTATATTGCATTTAATCCTCAAAATCTAAAAAAAATGTTAAAAGAAGTTGCAATATTTTACTTAACATCTTTTGTGTTTGGAGGAGCAACATTATACTTAATTTATTATATAAAGCCACAAGAAATATTTATTAAAAATGGTATGTTTGTAGGGACATATATATTAAAAGTAATACTGCTAGGAGGTATATTTGCTTTAATAATTATTAAAATTTCTTCAAAAATTATTAAAGATAAAATAACTCCTAAAGATATATATTGCAATATAAAAATAAAAATAGATAATAAAATAATTGAAACCAAAGGAATGATAGATACAGGAAATCTTGTAAAAGAACCTATAACAAATACACCAGTAGTTATTTTAGAAAGTACACTTTTAGAAAAAGCATTACCAACAATAATCTTAAATAATTTAGAAAATATATTATCTGGAGATTTAAGTCAAATTCCGAAAGAGATACAAGAAAAATATATATCAAAATTAAGGTGTATTCCATTTTCATCATTAGGAAAACAAAATGGTATGCTATTAGGAATAAAAGCTGATGAAATCGAAGTTGAAACTGAATATGAAAAAAAAGTTTCTAATAATGTAATTATAGGTATATATGATAAAACATTAACCAAAAGAGGAGAATATAGAGCTTTAGTAGGAATAGAACTAGTATAAAAATATGTAAGAAATAATCACAAAATAGCGATTATTTCTTTTTTTCTACAATAAGAAAAGACAGTATTTTCATATATTAAGTTGTACAATTAAATAAGAAAGAGAGGTGAAGAATAAAAAAGAAAGGAAGGGAATATGAACATAATTGAATTAATAAAAAAAAGCATAAGTAATATTTGTACAAAATATATAGAAGATAGCTATGATGATGAAGAAATAATTCTTCCAATATTTTATGTTGCAGGAAGTCAAACTCTGCCACCGCCATTATCAGCAGAAGAAGAAGCGGAAATCATTAATAAATTAGACACAAATGAAAATGTAGAAGCAAGAAAAACACTAGTAGAAAGAAATTTAAGACTAGTAGTATATATAGCAAAAAAATTTGAAAATACAGGAATAGGAATAGAAGATTTAATCTCTATTGGAACAATAGGTTTAATGAAAGGTGTAAATACATTTAACTCAGAAAAAAAGATAAAACTGGCAACATATGCTTCAAGATGTATAGAAAATGAAATTTTGATGTATTTAAGAAGAAATAATAAGTTAAAATCTGAAGTTTCAATTGATGAACCATTAAATAAAGATAGTGATGGAAATGAATTATTATTATCAGACATATTAGGAACTGATCCGGATATTACATACAGAAGATTAGAAGATGAAGTTGATATGAAACTATTAAAAGAGGCAATAAAAAAACTAAATAATAGAGAAAAAAACATTATGGAAATGAGATTTGGTTTTATTAGTGGAAAAGAAAAGACTCAAAAAGAAGTTGCAGATGAACTTGGAATTTCACAAAGTTATATTTCAAGATTAGAAAAAAAGATTATAAATAAAATGAAAAAAGAAATTATGAGTAAAACAGGATAATAAACATAAAATAATTATTAAAATGTGCATAAAATATAGATTTTTAACTAAAAAAATAGTATAATATAACAGAAAAATAAATATAAGGAGAATCAATAAAATGTATAGCAAATTTGGAATAAAAAATGAAATATTAGAATTATCAAAAGAAGTAGAAAATGATTGCGAAACACAATTCAAAAAAATAGAAAAAATAAAAGAAATAAATAGTTTTAAAGTATTATCAGCATTTCAAAAATGTGGATTATCAGAAATGCATTTACAATCTTCAACAGGTTATGGAATAGATGAACCTGGAAGAAATAAAATAGAAGAAATATATTCTGAAATTTTTAATACTGAAGATGCTCTAGTAAGGAGTCAATTAATTTCAGGAACTCATGCTTTAGCTGTAACATTATTTGGAATACTAAGACCAGGGGATACAATGCTAAGCATTACAGGAGCACCATATGATACATTACAAACAATAATAGGAATAAGCAAAGAACAAAGCAAAAGTTCATTAAAAGAATTTGGAATAAAATATGAACAAATTGGACTAATAGGAAATGATTTTGACATAGATAAAATAAAAGAAAGAGTTTCTAAAAAGGACATTAAATTAATAGAAATTCAAAGATCAAGAGGATATTCAACAAGAAAAAGCTTAACAATAGAAAAAATAGAGAAAGCCATTAAAGCTATAAGAGAAGTAAATTCAGAAGTAATAATTATGGTTGACAATTGTTATGGTGAATTTGTAGAAGAAAGAGAACCAACAGATGTTGGAGCAGATATCATAGTTGGTTCTTTAATGAAAAACTTAGGAGCAGGAATAGCAACAAGTGGTGCCTATATAGCAGGAAAAAGAAAACTGATAGAACTATGTGCTGAAAGATTAACAGCTCCAGGGGTAGGAAAAGAAATAGGACCTTCATTAAACCAAAATACATCATTTATAAAAGGATTGTTTTTTGCACCAAGTGTTGTATCAAGTAGTGTAAAAACAGCAATATTTGCAAGCAGAATATTAGAAAAATTGGGGTATAAAGTAGATCCGAAATATGATGAGCCAAGAGCTGATATTGTTCAAACAATAGAATTAAATTCAGCAGAAAAATTAATAAAATTTTGTCAAGGTATTCAAATGGGGTCACCAATAGATAGTGATGTAATTCCAGAACCAAGTGATATGGCAGGATATGATGACAAAGTTATAATGGCAGCAGGAACATTTACACAAGGTTCAACAATAGAACTTAGTTGTGATGGACCAATTCGTGAACCATATATTGCATATATGCAGGGAGGATTAACATACGAATATGGCAAACTTGGAATATTAAAGGCTATATCTAAACTATATTTTTAGTTTTTAATACATTTTTAGGAAAAAAACTTGTATCTTGAAGTAATTTGTGATATAAATAAACCTATAAAACTACTGGAGGTCAAATATGGAAGAAAATTATGAATATGAGAAAAAAACAATATTAATTGTTGATGACGAACAAAAAATAGTAGACTTATTAGTTCATAACTTAAAAAAAGAAGGCTATGAAACAATTGAAGCAAATGATGGACAAACAGCAATAGAAATGGCAATAGAGAAAAAACCTAATTTAATATTATTAGATGTAATGCTTCCAAGAGTAGATGGTTTATCAGTATGCAAAAAAATAAAAAATATTTATAATGTTCCAATATTAATGATATCAGCCAAAGATGATGAATTAGATAAAATTGTAGGCTTAGAACTAGGGGCAGATGACTACATTACAAAACCATTTAGTGTAAGAGAAGTGGTAGCAAGAGTAAAAGCTAATTTAAGAAAAGTAGAAGCAAATATTGAAGAAAAAACAGCATCTAAAAAAGAAGATGAAAAGAAAGAAGTAAAAAAAGAGAGCACTATAAAAGTAGGGTCACTTGTATTAGATTTAGAAAAATATGAAGTTCATATAGATGGAAAAGTAATAAATCTAACTTTAAGAGAATTCGAAGTATTAAAATTTTTAGCTAAACAACCAGGACAAGTAGTAACAAGAGAATCATTATTAGAAAGAGTATGGGGATATGAATACTATGGAGATATACGAACAGTTGATGTAACTGTTCGTAGAATAAGAGAAAGAATTGAAAAAGACACATCAAATCCACAGATATTAATAACAAAAAGAGGAGTAGGATATTATATACCTAATAAGTAAAAACATCAAAAAATCAAATATATTTTTATATTTGATTTTTTTTACTCGATTTTTGTCGAAAAGAAGTTCTACTTTTTGAAATAAAAGTATTGACAAAATGAAATTAAGAAATTATACTTTAAGTAAATTATATAATTTTTTCAAAATAAATTTTTTCAAAAATTTATATCATATGAATTTTATTAAGAAGTTATAACTTTAGAAATCTTATTGATTGTTAAATCAAAATTCAAGAAATTTAAATAAAGTAATATAAATTTATTATTTTATCAGTTTAATTCAAAAGGAGGAACCATTATAGAAAATACAGTTATAAAATTAAAAAAATTAGTTGAAAGTGATGATAGAGAAAAACTCACTAATATTTTAAGTAAAGTTTTAAAACTAGACATTAAAGAAATAAAATATGATAAAAACATAAAATTAAGTAATATAACAGAATATGAATTTGAACTTGTAAAAATTAAAGCAATAATAGAAGATAAAGAAGTAGAAATGTATTTAAAAATGGTAAAAAATACGAAAATTAAAGAATCTATATTCTGCTATTGGTGTTCAATATATGAAGAAGAACTTGTAAAAGCAAAAGAATTAGAAAATGCGGATATATTTATAAATAAAGTTGCAATATCAGAATTAGAACATGAACAATATAAAAAAAGAATTTTTTTAACAATAGAAAACAATAAAACTTCGATATTAGAAACAGGAACAGAAGTAAACTTTATAGAAATAATAGAATACATAAAGCAAAATCAAAATGAAAAAAATCAATATAAAAAAATAGAAAAATATTTTGAAAATCAAAATAATGAAGTATTATTAATTGGAATCAAAATGGAAAAAAGAAGTTAATAAATTACCCCAGCAAAAATAAAAGAAATAATTTGATAACAGTAAAATAAAAAAGTCTAGGGTAGATTACCTAGACTTTGAGAAATATTTTAATATAAATCTTTTTCTGTTAATGTATTTGAATTAGTTTCATTATTCTGTTTTCCTGTTTCCACTCCCATATAAGGTAAAATTTCAGCAAGCATTTTACCAGCTGTAGGAGCTGCAATTTGACCACCATTATGGTTAATACCTTCACCAGGATTATCTAAAATTACTAATAAAACAATTTTTGTATTTTCAACAGGAGAAATTGCTAAAAATGAAGCAACATATCCATCGTCTTTTGAAGCATAAATTGGTTCAGAAGTTCCTGTTTTTCCACCAACAGAATAGTTTTCCATGCCTTCAATATCATCGACAACTTTACGACCAGTACCATTAACTACAACAGATTCCATCATTGAAGCAACTTTGTCAGCAGTTTCTTTTGAAACAACTTGACAAACTTCTTTTGTTTGGAATTCAACAACTTCACCAGTATCTGTATTAGTCATACTTTCTACTATTTGAGGTTGTAATAAAACACCATCATTTGCAATTGCAGAAACAGCAGTAATCATTTGAAGAGGTGTAATAGTAAAACGTTGTCCAAATGACATAGTACCAAGTTCATGGTCATTGATTTTGTTTATGTCATAAAAAATTCCACCATTACTTGGTTCACCAGAAAGAGATATCCCTGTTTTATCAAAAAAACCAAATGCTTCATAATATTTATAAGAAAGTTTTGCACCAATTCTTATTCCTAGTTCGACAAATGCAGGGTTACAAGAATTTTCTAAAGCCTGTGTTAAAGTTTCAGGACCATGAAAATTTGGATATTTATGGCATTTTATTGGTGTAGATTCTCCTGGAACTAAATAAGAACCAGTGCAATTAAATTCAACTGTATCTGTATCAATAATATTTTCTTCTAAAGCAATTGCAGAAGTAATTATTTTAAAAACTGAACCAGGTTCATAAGTATTGGTAACAGGTTTTAATGCCCACATCTTATAAAGAGAATCATTTTTGTCTTCACTTGATAAAGTATCCCATACTTGTAATAATCTAGAATTAGGAGTATCTGGATCATTACAATTATAATTTGGATAATCAGCCATAGCTAATATTTTTCCAGTAGATGGATCCATAGCAATAGTCATTCCACTTTCACATTTATATTCTTCTACAGCTTCAGCTAAATGTTCTTCTACAATACTTTGTATATTAGAATCAATTGTTAATGTTAAATCATAACCATTTTCTGCTGCAATATATGTTTGTTGAGAATTTACAATTTCAGATTGGCTAGCATCTTTTAAACTAACTGATTTTCCAACAGTACCACTTAAAAAAGAATTCCATGAATATTCAATTCCGTATAACCCTTGATTATCTGTCCCAACAAAACCAAGAACAGTAGAAGCTAAGGTATTACAAGGGTAATAACGGGAAGTAGAAGATTCTATACTAATTCCTGTTGAGAATTTTAAATTGTCTTTCCATTCATTTAATTTAGTTACAGTTTCTTTTTCAACATTAGAAGCAACTAAAAATCTTTTAGAAGATTCATTCAATTTTGTAAGTAGTTCTGAGGAATCTATTTCTAAAATAGAGGCTAAGCCTTGTGCAACAATTTCTTTTTCACTATCTTGTTTTATACTTGATGGATTAATATATATTTTATCAGTTTCATAGCTGATAGCTAAAGTCTTTCCTTTAGAATCATATATAGTACCACGTTTTGCTGAAAGAGTTTCTGTTAATGTTTGTTGAGATTTTGCGAGAGTTTGCAAATATTCTCCATCAACAAATTGCAAATATCCAATACGTCCTAATAAACCAATAATGCATAGAAAAATAAATATAAAAATAATAAATATTCTTTTACGTGGAATTTTATTAGAAACATTAATATCACTTTTTGATTTTGAAACTTTTTTCTTATTCATATTTTCACCATTCTTTTGTTAAAATTTTAATATATTCTATAATAAATAAAAAAAAAAATCAATAAAAATAAAAACTATTTTGAAAGGAAAATATATGTTATCAAAAATAAAATCAATAGCTCTAAATGGATTAAATGGAAGTTGTATAGAAATACAAACAGATATAAGTAATGGAATACCCGAATTTGAAATAGTGGGATTGCCTGATACAAGTTTAAAAGAAGCGAAAAAAAGAATAAAAGCAGCAATTAACAATTCTAAAATAGAATTCCCTAACAAGAAAATTTTAATAAATTTAGCACCTGCTAATATAAGAAAAGAAGGAAGTTGTTTTGACTTAGCAATTGCTATAGGAATATTAATTGCAATGGGAAAAATTCCAAAAATAAATATAGAAAAATTAGAAACGACAATATTTATAGGAGAACTTTCACTAGATGGGAAAATAAATAGAACTAATGGTATTCTCCCAATATGTATAAAAGCAAAAGAAATCGGAATAAAGACAGTAATATTACCTAGAGAGAATGCAAGAGAAGCTTCTATAATTTCAGAATTAGATATAAAACCTGCCACTAACATAGAAGAAGTTATTAAATATTTAAATCAAGAAAAAGAAATACCTAAATTTATAAATAATCAATATATTTTTAATGAAAAATATAATATGGATTTTTCAGAAGTAAAAGGGCAAGAAAATGTAAAACGAGCTTTGGAAATTGTAGCTGCAGGAGGGCATAATTGTATAATGATTGGAGCTCCTGGATCTGGTAAAACAATGTTGGCAAAAAGATTAGTTACAATTTTGCCTCAATTAACAATAAATGAAGCAATGGAGATTACTAAAATTTATAGTATTTCTGGAGAATTAAATGAAGATGGATTAATAAAAAACAGACCATTTAGAATGCCCCATCATGCAATACCAATAAGTACAATGATAGGAGGAGGAAAAAATCCAAAACCAGGTGAAATAAGTCTGGCTCATTTAGGTGTCTTATTTTTGGATGAATTAACAGAATTTAATAGAAATACACTAGAAGCATTACGAGAACCTATAGAAAATAAGGAGATTTTTATAAATAGATTAAGTGGAAATTACAGATTTCCGTGTAATTTTATGTTTGTTTCCAGTATGAATCCATGCCCATGTGGGTATTATGGAGATGAAGAAAGGGAATGTAAATGTAGTCCGCAAGAGATTAAAAGATATTTAAATAAAATTAGTGGACCATTACTTGATAGAATAGATATTCATATAGAAGTAAAAAGGCTTAAAGTTGAAAATATAAATAATAAAACAAATATAGAAACATCAAAACAAATACGTGAAAGAGTAAATAGAGCAAGAAAAATCCAACAAGAAAGATATCAAAAATATGGAATAAATTCAAATTCAGAACTTACTACAAGAATAATTGAAAAATTTTGTAAATTAGATAAAAAAAGTAATGATTTACTGCAAACAGCATTTAAAAAAATGAAATTAACTGTAAGAGCATATGAAAAAATATTAAAAGTAAGTAGAACAATTGCTGATTTAGAGTTAAAAGAAAATATAGAGTTTAAACATATTGCAGAAGCAATACAATATAGGAATTTAGATAAATATATAAAATAAAGAGAAAGGATAAAAGTGTCAAAAAATATAATAGAATATACAAGTGATTTATATCCTAAAAGGTTAAAGTTAATACAAAATCCTCCAGTTAAGCTATATGTAGAAGGAAATGTAGAAAATTTAAAACAAATAGGAATTGCTGTAATTGGTTCGCGCACAAATACACAATATGGTGAGAAAATGTGTAAAAGATTTGTAAAAGAACTTGTAGAGTACAACATAATTATAATTAGTGGACTAGCTAATGGAATAGATAGTATTGCACATAAAACATGCTTGAAAAATTCAGGAAAAACTGTAGCAGTATTACCGTCTGGATTAGAAAATATTTATCCAGAGAAAAATAAAGAGCTTGCAAAAGAAATAATAAAAAATGGAGGTACTATAATTTCTGAATATGAAAGTAATACAAAAGCAGATTCTAAAAAATTTTTAGAAAGAAATAGAATTATTGCAGGGATTGGAATAGGAACATTAGTTGTTGAGGGCGGATATAGAAGTGGAACAAGTGTAACTGCAAAATATACATTAGAAAACAAAAAAGCAGTTTTTTGTATACCAAGTAGTCTTGAGAACCCCAAGGGAATTATAACAAACGAACTTATAAAAAAAGGTGCGAAACTTGTTACTACAACAAAAGACATTTTGGAAAATTATAAAGAGATTACTTTTTGTAAAAGAAAAACAGAATCTAAAGACATATTATTTGATATACCTTTAGAACTAAGAAAAATATATATAAATATTAATGATACGCCTCAAGATGTAAATGAAATTTCTAGAAAAACAGGAACCACAATAGAAGAAACAATTTACAAATTAACAATATTACAGCTTAATGACAAAATATTAGAATTACCAGGACAAAGATTTATTAGGAATAAGCAGTAAAAAGAAAGGAAATATAAAAATGAATACAAAGAGATTTGGAATTATAGGAGAAAAAATAGCACAGGGGTATTTAAAAAATAAAGGATATGAGATTATAAAAACAAATTATTATACCAAAAAAGGAGAAATAGATATTATTGCTCAAAAAAATAAATGTATAATATTTGTAGAAGTAAAAACTAGAACTAATTCTAAATTTGGTACACCTGGAATGGCTATTAACTTTATGAAAAAAGAAAATATAAAAAAAGTTGCAAAGATCTTTATACATACTAATAATCTTTATGAAAAGGAAATAAGATTTGACGCTATTGAAATATATATAAATTCAGGTAAGTGCAAAATTAATCAGATTGAAGGCATAATCTAAAATAACTTGCTAAAATTATAAAAAACTAGTATAATATATGAGTACAAGAAAGGGAAAAAAAGAAAATGGAAAATATATTAGAAGAAACCAAAAGTATAATGAAACAAAATGGAATAAGAGCTAATAAAAGTTTGGGACAGAACTTTTTAATAAATAAAGATGTTTTAGAAAGTATTGTAAATAGTAGTGAAATAAGTAAAGACGATATGGTAATTGAAATAGGACCTGGACTAGGAACACTTACTAAATATCTGTTAGAAAAAGCAGGAGAGGTATTGTGCATAGAAATAGATTCAAAAATGATAAAAATTTTGAATAATAGATTTAATCAATATGAAAATTTTGAAATAATAAATGAAGATGTTTTAAAAGTCGATTTAAACAATATAATAAGTGAAAAGAAAAGGCAAGGAAAAGTAAAAAATGTAAAAATAGTAGCTAATTTACCATATTATATTACAACACCAATAATAATGAAATTATTAGAAGATAAATTAGATATAGAAAGTATAACAGTAATGATTCAAAAAGAAGTTGCAGAAAGATTAATTGCAGTTCCAGGAGAAAAAGAAACAGGAGCAATAACATATACAGTATATTATTATTGTGAATCAGAAAAGATAATGGAAGTACCTAATAGTTCTTTTATACCAGAACCAGAAGTAACTTCTGAAGTTATTAAAATGGAATTAAGAAGCAAACCTGCTGTTGAAATAGAAAATCCAAAAATAATGTTTATGATTATAAAAAGTGCTTTTATGCAAAGAAGAAAAACACTTTTAAATGCATTAACAAATACAAAGGTATTTTTAAGTAAAGAAGAAGGATTAGAAATCTTGAAAAAACTTAACTTAGGAGAAAATATAAGAGCTGAAAATTTATCTATTCAAGATTTTTGTAATATTGCAAAAATAATTATAGAAAAAAGTAAATAAAATTTGTGAAGAGGAGAATAACTATGAAAGTATTATTTATGGGAACACCAAACTTTGCTAAAGAATCATTAGAAGCGGTATATAATGCAGGATACGAAATATTAGGAGTTGTTACTAACCCTGATAAACCAAAAGGAAGAGGAATGAAATTAGTATCATCTCCAGTAAAAGAATATGCATTATTAAAGGGTTTAAAAATATATCAACCTGAAAAAATTAGAAATAATGTAGAATTTATAAATGAAATAGAATCTTTAAATATAGATGTAATTTGTGTTGTAGCATATGGAAAAATATTACCAAAAGAAATATTAGACATTCCTAAATTAGGTTGTATAAATGTTCATGGTTCATTATTACCTCAATATAGAGGTGCAGCACCTATTCAATGGTCTGTAATTAATGGAGATAAAACAACAGGAATTACAACAATGTATATGGACGAAGGAATGGACTCAGGGGATATGATTCTAAGAGAAGAAGTGGAAATTGAACCAAATGAAACAACAGGAGAATTGTGGGAAAAACTATCACATATCGGTGGAAAACTTTTAGTAGAAACATTGAAACAAATTGAGAATGGAACAGCTCCAAGAATAAAACAACAAGGAGAACCAACTATGGCTCCAATGCTAAATAAAGAAATGTCAAATATAGATTGGGATGAAAAGACTGCTATTGAAATAAAAAATCTTGTAAGAGGATTAAATCCAATTATGGGAACTTATTCATATTTAAATGGAAGAAAAATTAAAATATGGAAAGTAGAAATTGTTTCTCAAGAAATTCTTAATGTGGATAATGGTACAATAATTAAAGCAGATAGTAAAGAAGGATTATATATAAAAGTCAAAGATGGAATTATTAAAGTTATAGAAATACAAGGCGAAAATTCAAAAAAAATGAATATACAAGATTTTTTAAGAGGGAATAATATTAAAACAGGAGAAAAATTTAAAAAGATAAAAGAATAAAACTACAAATTTTGCACATAATGTATACAAGAAAGAGAGGATACATTATGGAATCTAATGTTGAAAATTTGAATGAACTATTATCAGATTTAGAAGTTATGTCTGTTAAATTACAAAATTATCATTGGAATGTACAAGGAAAAGGATTTTTTCAAACTCATGAAAAATTAGAAGAATATTACAATGAGATAAGAGAGCAAATTGATGAAATTGCAGAACACATATTAATATTAGGATATCAACCATTAGGAACATTACAAGATTTTTCTAAAAATTCAGAAATAGAAGAAGCAAAAAATGAAAAAATAAAAAGTATACCAATTATAAAAAATGTTGTACAAGATTTTAAAATTTTAGAAAGAAAAGTCTTAAAAATAAAAAAAGAGGCAGAGAAACAGTCTGACTACGCTACTTCAACTTTAATGGATAATTATTTACAAAACTATACTAAAAAAATATGGATGCTTAATGCAACAATTAAATAACAATTATAAAAAATTACTTAATATTTTTTATTAAGTAATTTTTTTGTATTTATCAAAATAAGATTTAAGGAGAATAAAATTTAAAAAATAACTATACAAATTAAAAAATTAGTTATATAATGTTAGCGTAAGAAATTTTGCCACATTAAAGAACATTATCATCAATTTTACCAATATAGTAAAAAAGGAGAGATATAAAATGGAATTAAAAAAAATACTAATAGGCATAGAAGGACTTAAAGCTAAAGGAAGCTTAGATATAGAAGTAAATAATATTGAAAGTAACTCAAAAAATATAAAAGATGGAGATATGTTTATAGCAATAAAAGGTTTTGCAACAGATGGGCATATGTACATTAATGATGCGATAAAAGCAGGAGCTAAAGTTATAATGGTAGAACAAGGATGTGACTTAAAACAAATAAAATTACCAGAAGATGTAACTTTATTAATGGCACCAGATACACGAGAAGCCCTTGCAAAATGTAGTTGTAATTTTTATGGAAATCCATCTAAAAAATTTAAATTAATAGGAGTAACTGGAACAAAAGGAAAAACAACAACAACATTTATGATAAAAGAGATATTAGAAAAAGCAGGGCATAAAGTAGGATTAATAGGAACAATAGCTACATATATAAATGGAAAGATGATTACAGAAAACAATAGAACAACACCTGAAAGTATCGAATTGCAAAAAACATTTGCAGAAATGGTAAAAAAAGATGTTGAATATGTAGTAATGGAAGTATCATCACAAAGTTTAAAATTACATAGAGTAGATGGATGCAATTTTGATATAGTTGTATTTACAAATTTTTCAGAAGATCATATAAGTGAAAAAGAACATCCTGACATGAAAGACTATTTTGAATCAAAACTAAAATTATTCCAAATGTGTAATAACGGAATAATAAATGTAGATGATTTACAGGTATCAAAAGTTCCAAAATTATTTCCAAATAGTAATATTATGACATATGGAATTGATAATTACTGTGAAATGTTAGCAAAAGATATAACAATAACTAATACATATGTAGACTTTAGAGCAAAAATTTCAGATAGAAATGAGAGAATAAAAGTAGATATTCCAGGAAGATTTAGTGTTTATAATGCATTAGCAGCAATATGTGTAGCAAAGAAACTTGGAATAGCTTCAGACAAGATAATAGAAGCTTTAGCAGAAATAAAAGTTCCAGGTAGATCAGAAATGGTACCAAACAGCAAGGATTTACCTATAATGATAGATTATGCTCATTCACCAGAAAGCTTACAAAATATTTTATTAGCAGTAAAAAGTTATACAAGAGGAAGAGTTATATCAGTATTTGGATGTGGAGGAGACAGAGACAAAGGAAAAAGGCCTATAATGGGAGAAATTTCAGGAAGAATAGCTGATTTTACATTTATTACTTCTGATAATCCACGTACAGAAAATCCAGAAGAAATAGTAAAAGAAATAGAAGAAGGAATTAAAAAGACAAAAGGAAAATATAAAGTAATAGTTGATAGAACAGAAGCGATAAAAGAAGCTATCAATATGGCCAATAAAATGGATATTATTGTGCTTGCAGGAAAAGGTCATGAACCATATCAAGAAATTAATGGTCAAAAATTACCATATGACGAAAGAATAATAGTAAAAGAAATCATAGGATAAAATACAAGAAAGGTTGATAAATTTGGAATTTCAAACAAAATTATTATTAATATCATTTGTAATAACTATCATTTTAGGAATAATAATTCTACCAATATTAAAAAAATTAAAAGTAGGACAGATAGAAAGAAGCGATGGACCACAATCACATTTAAAAAAACAAGGAACACCAACAATGGGTGGAATAATAATAATGCTAGGAATAATAATAGTAACAATAGGAACATACATATATTATAGAACAAAAGATATAGGATTGGCACAAAAATTATTACCAATACTAGGATTAACAATTGGTTTTGGGCTTATAGGATTTATAGATGATTTTAAAAAATTAGTATTAAAAAATACTGAAGGTTTAAAACCAAGTCTAAAAATGCTAGGTTTATTACTAATATCGGTAATATTTGTTTTATATTTAGTAAAAGGACTAAATATAGGAACAGAAACATATATACCAATTATAAAACAATATATAGAAATACCTCTTTTTGTATATATACCATTTGCAATATTAGTTATACTTGCAACAACAAATGCAGTAAATTTAACAGATGGAATTGATGGATTATCATCAAGTGTATGTACAATAATAATTACATGTTTAACAGTTATTGCAACAATATTTGAAGTAGATGAAATAACATTATTTGGCGCAAGTGTAATAGGAGCTGTATTAGCATTTCTAATTTTTAATATATATCCTGCTAAGGTATTTATGGGGGATACAGGCTCATTATTTTTAGGAGGGGTAATATCTGGAATTGCATTATATTTAAAAATGCCACTTATATTACTTGTTATAGCATTTATACCAGTACTTGAAACAATATCTGTAATATTACAAGTTGTATCATTTAAATGTACAGGAAAAAGAATATTCAAAATGGCACCAATACATCATCATTTTGAATTATGTGGATGGAAAGAAAATCAAGTTGTAATGATATTTAGTGTAATTACTTTAATGGTAAGTATAATAGGATTACAAATAGTATAAATGAAGAGAGGAAATGAAAATGGCAAAGAAAAAGAATTTTAAAGGTTTTTCGGACTTTCTAAATAATTCTGTAGATTTTACACTAGTAATAACTGTATTATTATTATTATCATTGGGATTAGTTATGGTATTATCAGCAAGTTCACCAACATCGTTTCAAACTTATGGAAAAAGTTACAAATATTTTTTAAGGCAATTAGTATTTGCTATTCTTGGATTAATAGGAATGTATTTTGTATCTAAGATAGACTATAGGCTTTACCAAAGATTTTATAAACAAACTTGGTGGTTATCAGCAATTTTATTATTAAGTGTATTAATTTTAGGATCAGAAGCAAAAGGTGCGAAAAGATGGATTGATTTAGGATTTACGACATTTCAACCATCTGAAATTGTTAAATTTTTAATGATAGTATTTTATGCAGGAATATTAGTAAAAAATAGAGATGAATTAGGAATGTTTTGGAAAGGGCTTGTAAAACATATATTATATTTAGTACCAATTATAATACTACTAGTTCTAGAACCACATATAAGCACATCAATGGTAATTATAATAACATGTTGTGTAATGATACTTATAGCTGGATGTAAATTTTGGCAGTTTTTAGCATCAGGAATAGTAGCAGTCAGTGGAATTGGATCTATTGCAACTGCACTATACTTTGTAAGTGATGCTTTTAAAGAAAAATTCCAGTATGCAATAACAAGAGTAATAACATTTATAGATCCTTGGAAAGATGCTAAAGGAGATGGATGGCAGGTTATACAAAGCTTGTATGCAATCGGATCAGGAGGACTATTTGGAACAGGACTTGGAGATAGTAAACAAAAATATTTATATTTACCAGAACCACATAATGATTTTATATTTTCAGTTATAGCTGAAGAACTAGGATTTGTAGGCTGTATGGTAGTAATTATATTATTTGCAGTATTTATTTGGAGAGGAATTTTAATAGCAATAAAAGCACCAGATATGTTTGGAAGCTTAGTTGCAATTGGAATTACAACATTAGTGGGAATTCAAGCAGTAATAAATATAGCAGTAGTAACTTCTTCAATGCCTGCAACAGGAATGCAATTACCATTCTTTAGTTATGGGGGAACGGCTCTATTTATTTTATTATGTGAAGTAGGAGTACTACTAAGTATTTCGAGAGCAGGAGCTAAATAATTAATTTTAACATGAAAGGAAACGATTGATGAGAGCAATAATAGCAGCTGCAGGAACTGCAGGACATATAAACCCAGGTATTGCGATAGCAAATAAAATTAAAGAAAAAGAACCAAACTCAGAAATAATATTTATAGGAACAACACGAGGGTTGGAAAATGACTTAGTGCCAAGAGAAGGATATCAATTAAAAACAATAGAAGCATATGGTTTAAGTAAAGAAATTTCAATCCAAAATTTTAAAAAAATATGTAAAACATTAAAAGCAACCAAAAAAGCCAAAAAAATTATTAATGAATTTAAACCTGATATAGTAATTGGGGCTGGTGGGTATATATGTGGTCCAGTAGTCTGGGCAGCAAAAAAAGAAAATGTACCAGTTGTTTTACATGAAAGCAATGCTTTCCCAGGAAAAGCTACTAAATTTTTATCTAAAAAAGCAGATAAAATATTAATAGCTTTTGAAGAAGCACGTTCAAGACTTCCAAAATCAAATAACATAGTACATATAGGAACACCTGTAAAAATAGAAAAAAAAGAATATAATGAACAACAAAAAAGTCAAATATTAAAAACAATGCAGTTACAAGAAAACCTTCCAATAGTATTAATTTTTGGAGGAAGCCAAGGCGCACAAAAAATTAATGAAGCAGTTGTAGGAATATTAGAAAATAAATTTAATTTAAACTATCAAATTGTTTGGGCAACAGGACCAAAACAATTTGATATAATAAAAGATGAATTAAAAAGTAAAAATATAGACATAAATAACATTAAAAATGCAAAAATATTACCATATATATATAATATGGAAGAAATAATGAATATTTCAAATATAATTGTTGCAAGAAGTGGAGCAATGACAATAACTGAAATATCAAACTTAGGAAAACCATCAATATTAATACCACTTCCAAATGTGAGTCAAAATCATCAATTATATAATGCAAAGGTTTTAGAAAATGTTGGAGCTGCTAAAATTATATTAAACAATGAACTAACAAAAGATAACTTAAATAGTGAAATAGAAAAAATAATTTCAAATCCTGAACAAATGAAAAAAATGGAAGAAAAAGCTTTATCAAAATCTGTAAAAGAAGTACAAGAAAACATATACAAAGAAATTAGTAAGGTGATAAAAGATGTTAGAAAATTATAAAATATTAGCTATTATAATAGTAGTTAATATAATTATTTTAATAATTAGCTGGATAATAATGAAAAAACATTTAACCAAAAAGATAATGTTTCCAAAAACAAAATTAATAAAAGGTTCAGAAGTAACAAATGATGATTTAGACATAAATAATAGTATATTTTTACATATGACAGATGGAATAATAGCATTTGATAGAGATGGCAAAGTAATATTAATAAATCCTGCAGCACAAAAAATGATGAATGTATTGCCAGAACATACTAGATTTGATGATATTTTTGGAAAACTTAATTTAAATATTAACATAGAAAAAATAATCTATTTAGAGAATTGGACTAAAACAGAAGAAAGATTCCAAATAGATGACAGATTTGTTAATGCATATTTTGCACCTTTTAAAAAAGAAAATGATAAAACTGTAGGGGTTATAGTTGTATTACAAGACATAACTGAACATGTAAAACTAGATAATATGAGAAAAGAATTTATAGCAGATGTGTCACATGAACTGAAAACGCCAATAACATCTATAATGGGATATGCAGACACATTACTTGAAGAAGAATATGACAAAGAAACTCAAAGTAAATTTTTAAGTGTAATAGCATCAGAAGCAAGAAGAATGGCCAAATTAGTAACTGATTTACTTACACTTTCAAAAAACGATACTAATAAAAATGCCTTGAAAAAAGAACAATTTGACTTAGGAGAATTAGTAAAAAAATGCCAGGACAAGCTAGCGATTGAAATAAAAAAGAAAAAACATGAAGTAAAATGTTTTGTAACTGCAGATGTTCCTCTAGTTTATGCAGACAAGGATGATATTGAAAGAGTAATTTTAAACATTCTTACTAATAGTATAAAATATACAAAAGAAGGCGGAGAAATAAAAATATATGTAGGTTTTGTATATAATGATGCATATATAAAAATATATGATAATGGTATAGGAATTCCTGAAAATGAGTTAGAAAGAATTTTTGAAAGATTTTATAGGGTAGACAAAGCTCGAAGCAGAGAGATGGGAGGCACAGGACTAGGCCTTTCAATAGCTAAAGACTTGCTTGAAAGCAATGGAGGAAATATAGATATAAAAAGCGAAGTAGGAAAAGGAACAGAAGTTGTTATAAAAGTACCTACAAAACCTAAGGAAGAAAAAACTAAAGTAAATTGTTGAAAATTAGCAAAAGATAATATATAATATGGGAGGAAAAAATGAAATCAGTATTAAGAGAAACAATGGAATGGTTAATATGTATATTAATAGCTGTTGTGTTAGCATTATTAGTGAGATATTATATTGGAACACCAACAATAGTACAACAAACATCAATGCATCCAACACTAAAAGAAAATGATAGATTGTGGTTAAATAGATGGGGAAGAACAACTAAAAAAATGCCAGAAAGAGGAGACATAATAACATTTGAAGCACCAAGTGTAACAAGAGTAACTAAAGTAGATAAAAATAATCCAGTAGCAATATACAACTATGAGCCACAAACTTTATTAGAAAAATTCTCATACTATGTATTAGAAAGTGGCAAAAAAAGTTATATAAAAAGAGTAATTGGACTACCAGGAGACCATGTAGAAATAAAAGATGGACTAGTATATATAAATGGTGAACAATTAGAAGAAGATTATTTACAACCAGGAGTTGTAACAGATATGTTACAAGCAAATGGAAAAGAAACTGGATTTTCAGACATAATTGTGCCTCAAAATTGTGTATTTGCAATGGGAGACAATAGACCAGGTAGTACTGATAGTAGGGCATTTGGATGTATACCATTAGAAAAGATAGAAGGAACAGTATCATTTAGATTTTGGCCATTTTCAAAATTCGGAGGAGTAGAATAAAACATTGTTTAATAACATAATAGGAAATGAAAAAAACAAAAATATTATTGAAAAATCAATAGAATTAAATAAATTTTCACATAGTTATATATTTTGGGGAACTGAAGGAATTGGAAAAAAAATGATAGCAAAAGAACTTGCTAAAAATATATTATGCCTAAATAAGCAGGAAGAATGTACTTGTAAATCTTGTATTGAATTTAATTCAAACAATAATCCAGATTTCCAAATTATTGAACCAATTGACTCAAAAATAAAAATTGAGCAAATAAGAGAAATGCAAAGAAAGATAGCAGAAAAACCAATAATATCAGACAAAAAGGTATATATAATTGACGATGCAGAAGAAATGACTACAGAAGCACAAAACTGTCTATTAAAAACATTAGAAGAACCACCAGAATATATTACAATAATATTAATATGCTCAAATGAAAATAATTTATTAAGTACAATAAAATCAAGATGTACACGAATGTATTTTGAACCGATAAATGAAAAAGAGTTAAGAAAATATCTAGAACAAAATTATTCAAATGAAGATATAAGTAATGATTTAATAGATTTAGCTCAAGGAAGTATAGGAAAAATAATAAAACTAAATCAAAATAAAAATATATATGAAAATATAGAAAATATTTTACTAAATATGCAAGATAAAGACATAATTGAAATTGTAAAAATGGCAAAAGAAATATATGAAACAAAAGAAGAAATAAATTCAATATTAGAATATATAAATATTATATTATTGAAACTATGCAAGAAAAACAAAAAATATATAAAATGCATAGAAATTGTTGAAGAAACCAAGAAAAGATTAAAAGCAAATAGCAATTATGATATGTGTATAGATAATATGCTATTTAATATGACATTTATAATACATAATTAGAAAGGAAAAAATAATGAAAAAAATAGTTGGAGTTAGATTTAAAAAACTTGGAAAAATATATTTCTTTGATCCTAAATGGCTAGAAGTAAAAAAAGGTGATAAAGTAATTGTAGACACTGCACAAGGAGAAGAAATTGCTGAAGTTGTTGTTGCAAATAGAATGATAGATGATAACAAAATTTCAGAACCGCTAAAAAAAGTATTAAGATTAGCATCTGCAAAAGATTTGAACCATGAAGAAGAATGCAGAAAAAAAGAAAAAGAAGCATTTGAGCTATTTAACAAAAAAATAAAAGAACATAATTTAGAAATGACACTAACAGATGTAGAATATAAATTTGACAATAGCAAAATATTATTTTACTTTATAGCAGATGGAAGAATAGATTTTAGAGAATTAGTAAAAGATTTAGCATCAGTATATAAAACTAGAATAGAATTAAGACAAATTGGAGTTAGAGACGAGGTCAAAAAAATAGGAGGAAACGGAGTTTGTGGAAGAGAACTATGCTGTTGCACATTTTTAAGTGATTTTGAAACAGTATCAATAAAAATGGCAAAAGAACAAAATTTATCATTAAATCCAACAAAAATTTCTGGTAATTGTGGAAGGCTAATGTGCTGTTTAAAATATGAACAAGAAGTATATGAAGAAAAACTTAAAAAATTACCTAATATTGGTGCAATAGTAAAAACTCCTGACGGAACAGGTGAAGTAGAAGGGCTTGAAACACTAAAAGAATTAGTAAAAGTAAAATTTAAAGATGGTGAAATATTTAAAATAAAAAAATATGAGGCTAAAGATATAACAATAATAAAAGATGTAGAAAAAGAAGAAGAAAATAGTGAAGAAAAAGAATATCAAAAAGAACTAAAAGAATTAGAAAAATTGGAAAAAGAAGACTATAAAAATAAAATGGCTAATAAATAGTAATAACTTTATAGTTAAAAAAGCAATATATTGAAAGGTGGTGAAATAAATGGCTTATAGAATTGATTGTGAAAAATGTATAAGTTGTGGAGCCTGTGCCGCAGAATGTCCAGTTGGATGTATATCACAAGGAGATAATTGTTTTCAAATTAATGAATCAGCATGTATAGGATGTGGAACATGTGCAGGAGTTTGCCCAGTAGGAGCACCAAGTGAAGCAAACGATTAATAGAATAATTAATAAAAAACTAGAATTATAAAATTCTAGTTTTTCAGAGTGTTGACAAAGTATATAAAAATTTTGTTAATACTCTTTTCTTTTTTTAAAAAATATAGTAAAATATATTTA